>NZ_JAGSOZ010000038.1:0-3273 GCF_019204055.1 Photobacterium sp. WH24
CATACGAAACCTCTTGGGGTTGTATGGTTAAGTGACTAAGCGTACACGGTGGATGCCTGGGCAGTCAGAGGCGATGAAGGACGTACTAACTTGCGATAAGCGGTGATGAGGCAGTAAGAGCCACTTGAGTCACCGATTTCCGAATGGGGAAACCCAGCTGCATAAGCAGTTATCATCAGGTGAATACATAGCCTGATGAGGCGAACCGGGGGAACTGAAACATCTAAGTACCCCGAGGAAGAGAAATCAACCGAGATTCCGGCAGTAGCGGCGAGCGAAACCGGATTAGCCCTTAAGCGTGTTTAGTGTCAGGTGAAGGTCCCTGGAAAGGGCCGCGATACAGGGTGACAGCCCCGTAACCGACGATGCTTTAGACGTGAAAACGAGTAGGACGGGACACGTGTTATCCTGTCTGAACATGGGGGGACCATCCTCCAAGGCTAAATACTCCTGACTGACCGATAGTGAACCAGTACCGTGAGGGAAAGGCGAAAAGAACCCCTGTGAGGGGAGTGAAAAAGAACCTGAAACCGTGTACGTACAAGCAGTAGGAGCACCTTCGTGGTGTGACTGCGTACCTTTTGTATAATGGGTCAGCGACTTAATTTCAGTAGCAAGGTTAACCGTATAGGGGAGCCGTAGGGAAACCGAGTCTTAACTGGGCGTACAGTTGCTGGGATTAGACCCGAAACCAGGTGATCTAGCCATGGGCAGGTTGAAGGTGAGGTAACACTTACTGGAGGACCGAACCGACTAATGTTGAAAAATTAGCGGATGACTTGTGGCTAGGGGTGAAAGGCCAATCAAACCTGGAGATAGCTGGTTCTCCCCGAAAGCTATTTAGGTAGCGCCTCGGACGAATACTACTGGGGGTAGAGCACTGTTAAGGCTAGGGGGTCATCCCGACTTACCAACCCTTTGCAAACTCCGAATACCAGTAAGTACTATCCGGGAGACACACGGCGGGTGCTAACGTCCGTCGTGGAGAGGGAAACAACCCAGACCGCCAGCTAAGGTCCCAAAGTATCACTAAGTGGGAAACGATGTGGGAAGGCTCAGACAGCCAGGATGTTGGCTTAGAAGCAGCCATCATTTAAAGAAAGCGTAATAGCTCACTGGTCGAGTCGGCCTGCGCGGAAGATTTAACGGGGCTAAGTGATACACCGAAGCTGCGGCAATGCGATTTATCGTATTGGGTAGGGGAGCGTTCTGTAAGCGGTTGAAGGTGTGCTGTAAGGCATGCTGGACGTATCAGAAGTGCGAATGCTGACATGAGTAACGACAAAGGGGGTGAAAAACCCCCTCGCCGGAAGACCAAGGGTTCCTGTCCAACGTTAATCGGGGCAGGGTAAGTCGACCCCTAAGGCGAGGCCGAAAGGCGTAGTCGATGGGAAACGGGTTAATATTCCCGTACTGCTTATTATTGCGATGGGGGGACGGAGAAGGCTAGGTGGGCCAGGCGACGGTTGTCCTGGTTCAAGGGTGTAGGCTGCAGAATTAGGCAAATCCGGTTCTGCATTAAGGCTGAGACCCGATGTCGAGTCACCACGGTGATGAAGTCATTGATGCCATGCTTCCGGGAAAAGCCTCTAAGCTTCAGATAATAAGCAATCGTACCCCAAACCGACACAGGTGGTCAGGTAGAGAATACCAAGGCGCTTGAGAGAACTCGGGTGAAGGAACTAGGCAAAATGGTACCGTAACTTCGGGAGAAGGTACGCTCCTGGCGGTGAAGTCCCTTGCGGATGGAGCTACCGGGAGTCGCAGATACCAGGTGGCTGCAACTGTTTATTAAAAACACAGCACTGTGCAAAATCGAAAGATGACGTATACGGTGTGACGCCTGCCCGGTGCCGGAAGGTTAATTGATGGGGTTATCTTCGGAGAAGCTCTTGATCGAAGCCCCGGTAAACGGCGGCCGTAACTATAACGGTCCTAAGGTAGCGAAATTCCTTGTCGGGTAAGTTCCGACCTGCACGAATGGCGTAATGATGGCCACGCTGTCTCCACCCGAGACTCAGTGAAATTGAAATCGCAGTGAAGATGCTGCGTACCCGCGGCTAGACGGAAAGACCCCGTGAACCTTTACTACAGCTTGGCACTGAACATTGACCCTACATGTGTAGGATAGGTGGGAGGCTTCGAAGCAGGTACGCCAGTATCTGTGGAGCCGTCCTTGAAATACCACCCTTGTCGTGTTGATGTTCTAACGTCGCCCCGTTATCCGGGGTGCGGACAGTGCCTGGTGGGTAGTTTGACTGGGGCGGTCTCCTCCCAAAGCGTAACGGAGGAGCACGAAGGTGGGCTAATCACGGTCGGACATCGTGAGGTTAGTGCAATGGCATAAGCCCGCTTAACTGCGAGAATGACGGTTCGAGCAGGTGCGAAAGCAGGTCATAGTGATCCGGTGGTTCTGAATGGAAGGGCCATCGCTCAACGGATAAAAGGTACTCCGGGGATAACAGGCTGATACCGCCCAAGAGTTCATATCGACGGCGGTGTTTGGCACCTCGATGTCGGCTCATCACATCCTGGGGCTGAAGTCGGTCCCAAGGGTATGGCTGTTCGCCATTTAAAGTGGTACGCGAGCTGGGTTTAGAACGTCGTGAGACAGTTCGGTCCCTATCTGCCGTGGGCGCTGGATGATTGAAGGGAGTTGCTCCTAGTACGAGAGGACCGGAGTGAACGAACCGCTGGTGTTCGGGTTGTGTCGCCAGACGCATTGCCCGGTAGCTAAGTTCGGCACAGATAACCGCTGAAAGCATCTAAGCGGGAAGCTGGCCCTGAGATGAGTCATCCCTGAGGCTTTGAGCCTCCTGAAGGGCTGTTCGAGACTAGAACGTTGATAGGCAGGGTGTGTAAGCGTTGTGAGGCGCTCAGCTAACCTGTACTAATTGCCCGTGAGGCTTAACCATACAACACCCAAGGGGTTTTACGGACTCCATGAGCACTTGAATGTCGTGCTGAGAACACTAGTTAACTTTCCAGAATTGTGAAAATATCCCACCTGCTCAGGTAGTGCCGGGATAAAGCTTGATAGCAAGGCAAGTTGTGAGTCGAGGGAGGGGGTTTAGTACGCTAAATGACCGAACGAGAGAGCCACTTAACGCCGATAGCGAGCTTTATAACCAGCGGGATGTTTTCAAACAGAATTTGCTTGGCGACCATAGCGTTGCGGACCCACCTGATCCCATGCCGAACTCAGACGTGAAACGCAGCAGCGCCGATGGTAGTGTGGGGTCTCCCCATGTGAGAGTAGGTCATCGCCAGGCT
>NZ_JAGSOZ010000039.1:0-2956 GCF_019204055.1 Photobacterium sp. WH24
ACGACCTTCGGGTTATGAGCCCGACGAGCTACCAAGCTGCTCCACCCCGCGTCCGAAAACACTGAAAAGCAAACTGAAACATTATTGCCTTTCGAGGCTGCGCATTATACGAGGAAAACAGGCGGATGCAATAGTTCTGAGTAAAAATCTCCGCCGCCCCGCTCAACCGTTCATTAAAGCATCAAATTTTAAAAATATGCTCACGATAGAAACGCAGTTCAGCTATGGATTCGCGAATATCATCCAGCGCCAGGTGACTGCCCTGCTTATGGAAGTCATTCAGCAGCTCAGGCTTCCAGCGACGGGTCAGCTCCTTCAGAGTACTGACATCCAGATACCTGTAATGAAAGTATTGTTCTAATTCCGGCATGTGCCTATAAAGGAAACGGCGATCCTGACCTATGCTGTTACCACAAATAGGCGATGCGCCCTTGGGCACCCATTGTTCGAGAAATGCGATGGTCTGACGAACCGCTTCCTGTTCATTAACCTGGCTTTGCTGCACCCGGGCGACCAGGCCACTGTGGGTATGTGTATTGGTACACCAGTCATCCATCTTGTCCAGTTCGGCTTGGGGTTGATGAATTGCCAGTACCGGTCCCTCTGCCAGAATGTTGAGCTGGGCATCGGTCACTATGGTCGCAATTTCAATGATTTTGTGTGTATCGGGATCCAGACCTGTCATTTCCAGATCGATCCAAATCAGGTTCTGATCGCTGATTGTCATTGGAATTTGCCTATTTGATGACTAAAGCATGTATCATACTTAGCCTGAAATGAAAGCCAACCAAACAGAACGATATTCTTGTGGCAAAAAAGAAAAAGTTAACTAAAGGTCAGAGCCGACGTGTCCGCTCTAACCAAAATAAGCGCCTGACTAAGGGCATGGAAGATATCCAGTGGGATGAAGCCCTGCTGGAGAATGCCCGTGAAGGCTTGGTGATCACCCGATTCGGCCAGCATGCCGATATTGAAGATCCGGAAACAGGGACCATTCACCGCTGTAACCTGCGTCGCAGTATTCAGAGCCTGGTGTCCGGAGATCGCGTTGTCTGGCGGCCCGGAGTTGAAGCCCTGCAGGGCATCGCCGGTGTAGTAGAAGCGGTCCATGAGCGAACATCGATGCTGACCCGCCCGGATTACTACGATGGGGTTAAGCCGGTGGCAGCGAATGTTAACCGCATCATCATCGTCTCTTCCGTACTGCCTGAGCTGTCACTGAACATTATCGACCGCTATCTGGTAGCTGCCGAGACAGTTGAAATCGAGCCACTCATTGTACTGAACAAAGTCGATTTGCTCGATGACGGCACCCGTCAGCAGGTCGAGCGCACCCTGTCGCTGTACAAAGCGATCGGCTATGAGGTGCGTTACGTCAGCACCATGACAGGGGAAGGGTTAGCGGCACTGAAAGCGGATCTGAAAGATCACGTCAACATCTTTGCCGGTCAGTCCGGGGTGGGGAAATCCAGCCTGGTCAATGCCCTGATGCCGGAAGTGGATGCAGAGATCGGCGATGTGTCGGAGAACTCGGGACTGGGCCAGCACACCACCACAGCTGCACGTCTGTACCACTTTGCTGAAGGCGGCGATCTGATAGATTCTCCCGGTGTTCGGGAGTTCGGACTGTGGCACCTGGAACCGGAGCAAGTGACTAACGCTTTTGTCGAGTTTCGACGCTACCTGGGCGGCTGTAAATTCCGCGACTGTAAGCACAAAGACGATCCGGGCTGCCTGCTGCGGCAAGCACTCGACGAGGGCAAAATCAGCCAGGCGCGTTTCGACAGTTACCACAAGATCATTGAAAGCATGTCGGAAAACGTGGCTAACCGTCAGTTTTCCCGAAATAAGCAAAATTAAGCGGGCCTGCGTCATCAACTGCGAACTGGCTCCCTCTTCGTGTGCGCTCACCTGACTTCATATCTGAAATCAGGTAGAATCCGCGGCCCGGGTCAGCGCTATTGATGGCGAAGAACCAAGTTATTGATTTATAGAACAATCGGAATCTTATTGTGAGCGATAATCTGAAAATTGGCCTGCAATACTGCGCGCCCAAACATGCCCTGACCCGCCTGGCCGGCAAACTTGCCGACCTGAAAGGTGGCTTTGTCACCACGGCGGTAATTCGTTGGTTTATCAACCGCTACAAAGTGGATATGGCAGAAGCCCGTAACGAAGATCCCGCATCTTACGCCACTTTCAACGATTTCTTCGTGCGCGAACTCAAAGACGATGCCCGTCCGCTGAACGACGAGGCAGAGGTGTTCTGTCACCCGGCAGATGCCTGTGTCAGTCAGCTGGGGCCGATTGAAAAAGGCCAGCTGATTCAGGCCAAGGGTCATTACTACGACGCAGTTGAACTGCTGGGCGGCGACCAGGCGCTGGCAGAAGAATTTGCTGACGGGAGTTTCGCCACTCTGTATCTGTCTCCGCGAGATTATCACCGCGTACACATGCCATGTGACGGCACCCTGCGTCAGATGATTTATGTTCCGGGCGATCTGTTCTCGGTCAACCCGCTGACCGCTGAAAATGTGCCAAACCTGTTTGCCCGTAATGAGCGCGTGGTTTGTATCTTTGATACAGAATTCGGCCCGGTTGCTCAAGTACTGGTGGGAGCCACAATCGTTGGCAGCATCGAAACTGTATGGTCTGGCACTATTACACCGCCGCGCGGCCCCGTTGTCCGTCGCTGGGATTACCCGGCCGACGGCGAGCAGGCTGTCACCCTGAAAAAAGGCCAGGAAATGGGCCGTTTCAAACTGGGGTCAACCGTCATCAACCTGTTCCCGAAAGAGATGGTGACCTTTGCCGACAATCTGGCGCCGAATGTGGCTACCCGTATGGGTGAGGCCTACGCCCGACTGACTGCACAGCCAGTAACAGAGCCGATGGCAGACAACAGCGACACTTAACCGCACCGCTAACGCGATTGACAGAAAAGGGACGAATTCGT
>NZ_JAGSOZ010000004.1:0-275459 GCF_019204055.1 Photobacterium sp. WH24
GTCGGTTTATCTCCGACCAACGCCAAAACCCTACAGCTCTGCTATCAATAATTCGCTATCCTGCATTTTCAGTAATGAACAATCTCGTGGGTCAGTCGATAAACGCGGGGAAAATAAAAGCAAACAATCCCTCGCTTTTGATCAAGGGATTGTGTAACAAAATAGCTACTGAGCCGGGCTGAATCGTGTCGCCTCGAAGCTGTTCAGTAAACGGTGGATCAGGTATGTCACCAGTAAGGTGGCAACTATGGCGAAGAAGATACTGCTGACCCGGTAAAGCGCGCTGAACACCAGATCATTACCCGGAGTCAGGTATTGCCCGTATAAAATGCCAAGGGTTGTCAGTCCGCCAAAGCCGGCGCCTGAGCCGCTGGATTCCTTAACATGCATATAGCTGAACAACATAGCGCCTATCCACAGCAATGGAATGATCAATACCAGCATTCCGGACCAGTCGTACAATAACAACTGCCCTGCCATACCAAAGGCGACCCCCATGATAGTGCCCATCGCCCGTTTACGGGCATAACCCAAAGCGCCATTCCAGTGCATAGGAAAAAGCAGTAACAAGGTGGTCGCCTGCGCTGACATCGAGTCATTCAGATCAAAGATCTGAAAAACCAGAAACGACAGTGTTGCAATACTGGCGCCCATCAGTGCTTCATGGCGCATTCGGTGAGAAGCCTTCGGTTCACTGGGACGTGCTGGTGGCCGACGAGGTTCGGCATCAGGGATCAAAAACGTCATCAGGTAAGCAATCACCACCGACAGCACATTGGCCAGCAGGTTGCTGAAGATAAGATCATTCAAATCTGAACTCGGGTAACTGGCAAAGTGCAGCATAATGCTCAGGCTGAGCACGCTGTTCGCCCCGAACAGAAAGAGTGTTCCTTTGGACATACAGGCAAATTTGTACAGAAAAAGCACGAAAGCAATCAGGGTCATCATGCCCGGATGTCCGCCAAAGAATCCGCCTAGTATCCCCACTTCCAACCCGCACACTATCGCCGCAGCCAGCAGCTGACGCGCGGCATGCGCACTCATCACAGGCACCATTCCCAGCAACAGCATGGGGGTAACAGTAAAAAAAACGCCGTAGTTCCAGCCGAAAATTTTACTGATCGTAAAGCCGAGCGTGGCACCGGTTGCAATTCTCAGGCACTGGCGGACATCGTTTTCCGACATCGGATGATCCCATAACTTCATGGCACCTCCGGCTTAGTAGATGTAGTGCAGCGCACTAAGGAACTTAATCTGAGCATGAGCCATCCAGGCGAACAGGCCACCGTCCGGAACCAGCTGTACCGTGGCACGCGCACCTGCGGGTAACTGTTGCGGCGATTCCCCATCAATGTTCAGATGAAGACGCATTCGCTGGGCATCCCGCACCCATCGGTTAGACTCTGTAGGCGTGGCAAGACGGCCATTCGCATCAAACTGTCCGGCACTGACACCCGCATCCAAACTGCTGATATGTGCACTAAAGACCTGCCCTGGCTGACTGTCGAAAGCAACCAGCGCCTGACTGTCGTTACTGAAATGTCGCAGGCTCTTTTCCCGGAAATCGGCAATGATATCGACATCCGTTGATACCAGTGCCACCAGCGGATTACCGGCTGCCGCGTAAGCGCCTTGCTCCAGCTGGAGATTGGTAATTACGCCGTCACGTTTGGCTTCTACACGGGTATAAGACAGATTCAGTTCTGCCTGTTGTAGCTGATTTTTCGCCACACGAATGCTCAGGTTTTTATCGCTGATTTCGCCCCGGCTGACTTCCAGCTCTTTTAAGCGCGCTTTCGAGGCAGACAAATTCGCTTTGGCTGCGATGGCAGCACTCTGAGCATCATCACGCAGTTGTTGTGATGTCCCGTTGCGATGAAACAGTGTGCTCAGTCGCTGCGCTTCGCGTGTTTTTTGTTGCAAAATGGCTTCATTCGCCGCGACTTCTGCCTTTGCGGCCAGGATAGAGGCATCCAGCTGACTGTTATTCTGGATCACTTTTTCCAGATTCAGACGCGCTTGTTCGACGGCCAGCTTATACGGGGCCGGATCGATAACAAACAACACGTCGCCCTGATGGACGGCCTGATTATTATGCACATGTATTTCGGTGATCGGGCCATTCACTCTGGGAGCGACTTTGGTAACAACCCGTGTCGCCATCGCTTGTGGGGTCAAAGGCATAGCCAAGTCGGCCATCAAAAAATAGGCAAAGACCAACACAAATGCGAAACAGGCGTATTTAATCCAGCGGGCAAACTTTTGATCAGGTGTCATAGAAGTTTATGTCTCCTTAGAATCGTTATTGTGTTCTTTATTCAGAGAATCCAGCGCATTGTGGGCAATCTGCTCCAGAATTAAGCCCAGCTTCTGTAATTCCTGATCGTTAATATGCGATAGCAGCTGTTTGCGCACCTGCATGATGCGTGCTTCCATTTGGGTGAGCAGTTGTCGTCCTTCATCCGTCAGGCTGACAATTCGGGCGCGCTTATCACTGTCGCAGCAACGGCGTGTAATCAGCGACTGTTCTTCAAGCTGTTTCAGGGTGCGCATCAGCGAGGCCAGTTCGATCTCCAGCGCTTCTGCCAATGTTTTCTGACTGACGTGATCGCCCAACCGCTGCAGTTTCCACAAAGCCGTCCAGCGCGGATGAGTGAGGCCCAAAGGGGCCAGTTCGCGGTCTGCCACCATCTTCCACAAACGCGAAACACGGCTGAGCTGCTCAGCTAACGGCAGATCACGCAGTATATTGATATCTTGAATCATGGTGCTTCACCAAAAATACTTAGCCTGCTAAGCAATATAATATAGTTAGCAGGCTAAGTAAATGTTTCGTGATTTATCTCACACCATGCCTGTACAAGCATTTTGACGCAGCATGCGCTGTTCGAGGGGAAACTGGAGCGAAATCAGACAAGGTCGGGGGGCTCTGAAAACAATAACGCCAGAATGAGAGAGCTCACATTCTGGCGTTGTGGATCAATGATACTTACAGCAGGCGGTTAAATTCGACATCATATCTTTCATTGAGACTATCGGTTATATCGAGCGTCAGCTTCTTCCCATCTTCTGATACGGTCACAGAATGAATCATGGATTGAACTCCATTGTCATGCAGGAGAGATGGCCCTGAACCGTCAAA
Source organism: Photobacterium sp. WH24 (assembly GCF_019204055.1). NCBI lineage: Bacteria > Pseudomonadati > Pseudomonadota > Gammaproteobacteria > Vibrionales > Vibrionaceae > Photobacterium > Photobacterium sp. WH24. The sequence goes on from NZ_JAGSOZ010000004.1 coordinate 3,143, forward strand.
AATCAGGTCTAGAGTCAGATCAACGTTATTCATATGTGAATAAGTACCGTACTCAATCCCAATATCACCGTCCTCACCTTCTGGCACTTCGCTATCGGCCAGTTGAACCAAGAAAAACTTACCGTCATCACGGAAGTTGAAAATGACATGTCCTGAATTATTACCTTCTTCGGCTGGCTCTTCTTTAAGTTCCCAGCTTCCCACAATAGTATTGGAGGTTGCCACTCGAGGGAAAACTTCGTCACCGGAAGCGTCTTCATCATCAGACGGTGTTGGATCAGTCCAGGTCAGAGAAAGTGAAGCATCGCTGACGACAAAATTGGTGATGATGTCATCACTGGCCAGACCGCCATCAAAATGGTCATCTGCAATACCGTTGTTGTCGTTATCTTTAGACCAGCTGATCTTTTTCCCTACTAAATCAGTACCTTTCAGCTTAAAGCTGCCATATTGGAAACCTTGCCACAAATCTTCATCTTGGTCTTCAATTTCATATTCATATTCCACAACCAAAAAGTGGCCATTAGGGAAAATGTTCACAATACCTGCATATTCAGAATCCTCACCCACTTCCCAACCTAAGGTAAACATACCTTTTAAATCAGCCGTTGTTGTGCTCAGGCTTTCTTCAAAGTGGGCTTTTGCTTCAGTCTCATCTGGCAGATCGCTGGCAGATTTACCTGCCTGAGACAGAAGCGCTGTGACATTGGATTCATTACCAAAATCAGCGGGCGCAACATTGAAGTTAATTTGAGATGCGGTGTTTTTCACTGTTTCGTTAATAGCAATGCCATTTGAAGGATCGCCGTCAGTATCCAGAGTCATCAGCAGGCGGACAATGTTCACCACAGCGTTATTGTTGATATCATCAGTGCCAGCTAAGTCCAATGGGGTAATCACATTCCCGGCATCAACAGAGGTAAAACTGTGGCCCCCCATTTTGAAGGTGACTTTTTCACCCGGCTTATAGCTGAATTCGCCATTGGCATTGGTGGTTCCGCTCTGGGTGGCGGTAACATAGTCCATGCCTTGGACCGCAGCGTCAATCAAACGACCGGTTGATACATCACCGGATTGATTTTGATCACCACCGGATGAATTGTTGCTGGCTGTATCGTTACTAGAACTACTGCCACCGCCACAAGCACTGATCGCAAAACCCAGTGCTGCCACAATCGACAAGTTTAATAGTTTTCTTTTCATTGTTGTTGTCCCTCTGCATATGTGTTTTTTTGCTTTTATAGTATTTTGTTTTCGCGGATCCAAATACAGGCAGGAAAACTGAGACACTCAACGATTCGCTCTAATTAATATATTAAACATTCATTTCAAAAGCATTAATCCCCACAAACGCAAACTAAAATGAAGCATTCGACCATTCAGAGCTTCAACAAAGTAAATTAATATACATATCAATAATGACTCAAGATCTTTCACTATTGATATGTTAAAAATAAACCTGACAATTCTGATGACAAAAAATGTAAAAGAACGCTAATTAAGGATTGTTATCAACACAATTAAATTGACAACCCACTGACATAAAACAAAAAAAATCGAGCTACTTACTAATAGCGCCTGTTAATTGATATTATTGTGATTATTATCACACAAATTAATAATGCCAATTTGAGATAAACAAGAACTCCATGAATACCAAAATAAAAACAACAAACCACAATTATTCATAAAAGGAATACATTGGTGCTTTTACATGAATAAATAATAAGAAACTGAGTTATCTGGCAGTTAAACCCATTTATGAATAAATATTTCATCCAGCGTAATCATGTTCGTAGTCTGGTTAACCGTTAACTGAAAAGTGGCTTCGGTTAAAATAACCGGGAAGAATTACCAGCGTTGAAACACAGCTTCGAATGAATAGTTAAGATTGGATGGCTGATATATGTCGGGCGACAGAGCCAGAACAAGGTAGGGAGGGAGGTTTAAATCTCGTAACACAACTCTGAACCCAAAAGAAAAAGCCTCGTCATAACGAGGCTTTCAGAAAACAATGATTGGCAGGTTACTCAGAATGTCAGATTATTGATAATGTCATCGTCAACCTGATTCGCTAACGTCACTTTTAGCTTAGGCGTTCTTGCCATTTCACGCTGAATGGCAAAGTTCGCTTCTTTATTACGTGCCCAGCTGCGACGTGCAATACCGTTATTAACATCGAACAACAACATAGACTTCAGCCTGCGCTCGGCACTTTCACTGCCATCAAGCAACATGCCGAAACCGCCGTTGATCACTTCACCCCAGCCTACACCGCCACCGTTATGGATAGAGACCCAAGTCGCGCCGCGGAAGCCATCGCCGATCACGTTGTGAATGGCCATATCAGCTGTAAAGCGGCTGCCATCATAGATGTTCGACGTTTCACGGAATGGTGAATCCGTACCGCTGACGTCGTGGTGGTCGCGGCCCAGTACGACAGGACCGATTTCACCGCGATGGATCGCATCGTTAAACGCTTTGGCAATTTCCATACGACCTTGTGAATCAGCGTACAGAATACGCGCTTGTGAACCGACGACCAGCTTGTTTTGCTTCGCATCTTTGATCCAAGTGATGTTGTCTTGCATCTGCTGCTGAATTTCTTCTGGCGACTCGGCCATAATCTTGCTCAGCACCTCAGCGGCAATCGCATCGGTTCTGTCCAGATCTTCCGGCTTGCCTGAAGTACAGACCCAACGGAACGGGCCAAAACCGTAGTCAAAACACATAGGACCCAGAATGTCCTGTACGTATGACGGGTATTTAAAGTCGATGCCGTTTTCAGCCATCACATCGCCACCCGCACGCGACGCTTCAAGCAAGAAAGCATTACCGTAGTCAAAGAAGTAAGTGCCGCGGGCTGTATGTTTGTTTACCGCATCCGCATGACGCTTCAGTGTGTCTTGTACTTTTACCTTGAACAGCTCTGGCTCTTCACGGATAAGACGGTTCGATTCGTCATAGCTGATGTCAACCGGGTAGTAACCGCCAGACCAAGGGTTGTGCAGTGAGGTCTGATCCGAACCCAGGTGGATAAAAATGTCCTTCTCGTAGAAGGTTTCCCACACATCCACCACGTTGCCGATAAAGGCAATCGAGACGACTTCGTCGTTGGCTTGTGCTTCACGAACACGTTCGACTAACGCATCCATATTGTCGATCAGCTCATCCACCCAGCCTTGTTCGTGACGTTTAATCGCCGCTTTCGGGTTCACTTCGGCACATACCGTAATACAGTCAGCGATATTACCGGCTTTTGGTTGTGCACCGCTCATGCCGCCAAGACCCGCTGTCAGGAAGATCTTCCCTTTCGGGCTTTGACCTTTTTCAAGCACTTTGCGGAAGGCGTTCATGACAGTAATGGTGGTGCCATGTACGATGCCCTGCGGGCCGATATACATAAACGAACCCGCTGTCATCTGGCCGTATTGCGTCACACCTAATGCGTTGAACTTTTCCCAGTCATCTGGCTTTGAGTAGTTCGGGATCATCATACCGTTGGTCACCACAACGCGCGGTGCCTCTTCCGACGACGGGAACAGACCCATAGGATGACCAGAGTACAAATGGAGCGTCTGATCGCTTTCCATCTCACTTAGGTATTTCATGGTCAGCAGATATTGGGCCCAGTTCTGAAATACCGCACCGTTACCACCGTAAGTGATGAGCTCTTCAGGGTGCTGCGCTACAGCCGGATCCAGGTTGTTGTCGATCATCAGCATGATGGCGGCTGCCTGCTCGCATTTCGCCGGATAGTCTGAAATAGAGCGCGCTTTCAGATCATAGTTAGGCTTGAAGCGGTACATGTAAATGCGGCCAAAATCTTTCAGTTCCTGAGCAAACTCAGCAGCCAGTTCCTGATGCCATTCATTCGGGAAATAACGCAAGGCATTGCGAATGGCTAATTGCTTTTCTTCCGGCGTCAGGATGTCTTTGCGTTTAGGCGCACGGTTAACACCGGCCGGATACGGTTTAGCCTCCGGCAGTACGCTAGGGATCCCTTGTCGAATTTGTTCTTGAAAATTGAATACAGTGTCCATCCTTACAGGCTCCCTTCAGTTCACATTAAACGCTTGTGTTTTCACCAATGCGATCATGGCGTCAATGTCTGGCTTCAGCAGGCGGTCTTCTTCCAGCTTGGCCACTTTCTCACGAATAATTCGGTAGTTTTCTTCAATCACATCTGAACAGCGGTTCGGACGTCTGAATTCAATCGCTTGTGCCGCATACATCAGTTCGATAGCTAAGATCTTTTCCAGGTTGCCTAAAATCTGATTCAGCTTTCTGCCCGAGATACTGCCCATAGAAACATGATCTTCCTGACCCATAGAAGTCGGCACGCTGTCAGCAGACGGAGGAAAACAGAGTGATTTGTTTTCAGTGACCAGAGCCGCTGTCACGTATTGCGGGATCATCATGCCCGAGTTCAGGCCACCAGATGCCGTCAACAGACGCGGCAAACCGTGCAAGCCTTCAAGCAACAGGTAGCAGCGACGGTCTGCAATATTACCCAGTTCCGCGGCAGCAATAGAGGCATAATCCAGCACCATGGCCAGCGGTTGCCCATGGAAACTACCGCCGGAAATGGCTTCTTCGGAGCTGATAACAATCGGGTTATCAGTCACTGAGTTCATTTCAATTTCAGCCAGTTCTTTCAAGTGATTGTAGGCATTGCGCGAAGCACCATGCACCTGCGGAATACAGCGCAGGGAATAAGGGTCTTGCACGCGAACACAATCAGCATGCGAGGCCATGTTTTGTGAGCCTTTGAAGAAACGTCTCATCCGGGCGGCGACTTCAATATTGCCGGCAAAGGCACGCGTCAGGTGCAGCTCTTCTCTGAATGGCGAACCACTGCCCTGCATCCCTTCAATACTCATCGCACCGGAAAGATCTGCCAAGTCAAGCAGATAACGCATTTTCGTGAGTGCGGTAATAGCATGAGACAGAATAAACTGTGTGCCGTTGATCAGCGCCAGACCTTCTTTTGCATGCAGCTCAAGCGGCGCTAAGCCGTATTCACGCAGCGCTTGCGCGGCTGGCACTGTGTTGTCGCCTTGCCAGAATTCACCTTCGCCAATGAGGGGTAAAAACAGGTGAGAAAGCGGTGCTAGGTCACCCGACGCGCCAACAGAGCCTTGCTCCGGCACAACAGGGATCAGATCGTGTTCGAGAAACGCCAGCATACGCTGAACAACTTCCAGACGAATACCTGAGTAACCCTGACTTAAGGCATGTATCTTGGTGATCAGCATCAGTTTTGAGATGGATTTCGCAATCGGCTCACCCACACCGACCGCATGGGTGATCAGGAGGTTTTTTTGTAACAGATGCGTTTCTTCCGGTGAGATTTGGGTATCACACAGCGGGCCGAATCCGGTATTGATGCCGTACACCGCCTTGTCTGAGGCGGCAATGATGTCCACATTACGACGGCTTGCATTGATTTTATCGAACGCTTCTTCACAGAGTTCCGCTTTGATACTGCCATCCGCTATGCCGTTGACAATATCCAGATTGAGTTGATCAACACCATATCTAAACATCTTGTTTGTTCTCCTGACTGACTGATATCTCTGTATCAGATTGCTTCTATAAAATGATGTTAGCTTGCCCTGTATGTTTTATAAAAGCATAATGTTCGTAGTTCATTCCGGTTTTATCGAACAAAAAACACAAGCTGACAGAGAGCCCCTATGCAGATTCAAGATGTTGATTTACGTATGCTGAGAATATTCGTTGCTATCGTTGAGTGTGGCGGTCTGTCGGCGGCAGAATCGCGCTTAAACATTGGTCGATCCACCATCAGTTCTCACTTATCCGACCTGGAAGTGCGTCTTGGGATTACGCTTTGCAAACGCGGCCGAAGCGGCTTTGAGGTCACAGAGGCCGGCCGCGTGACCTATCAAGCCTCGCTGGAGTTACTCCAGCAGTGCGAAGCCTTTGCCGCCACAGTGGCGAGTTCTAAAAACGAACTGTCCGGCCGGGTCACGATTGCCATGATCGATACCTTAGTCAACGATCCGCGCTGCCATGTGGCACAGGTTATTTCGGGGTTAAAAAGCAGAAGTAATAACTTACAGTTCGACATCAATGTATGCGAAGCGCGCGAAGTTGAAACATCCGTTGTGAATGGGCGCTCGCTGGTGGGAATCGGCGTTAGTCGTCACCCGCTCAGAGGGCTCGACTATTACCCTCTGCATAATGAAACGAACTATCTGTATTGCGGCAAAGGCCATCCGCTATTCGATTGCCACCCATCGGAAATCGACACGCTGTTACAACAAGCAGAAGTGATCACCAGTAACTATATGCGGGATAAGGAAACTCGCAACGACGCACTGAATTATCAGAATACGGCCATCGCCTATCACGATGAGGGGATTGCGCATTTGATTTTATCCGGTGCCTTTATCGGCTACCTGCCCGAGCACTACGCCAGCAACTGGGTCAGCAAGGGACTGATTAAACCTATCTTGCCCGAGAAATATACTTACCAAATCCCGGTCATGCTGATCACGTTAAAAAACAACTCAGCGTCGCCACTGGCCAAGGCACTGATTAAAGAGATTAAGCGTTGTCATAGCCTTGCCCCATCATCCAATGCCAGTGTTGCCAAGGTTCAGACGAAAAAAAACCGCTGATAGTTCAGCGGTTTCTTCGAATGTGGTGGAGCCAGAACAAGGTATGGAGGGATTTATCACTCGCAAGCTCGTGCCCCTTCGGGCGTTGCCTGAAGGCAACGTGGTCTCGATTCGCTCGGCTGAGACTGGCCGTCCGTACCCTTCCAGGGTTCTTCACCCTATCTCATCTTGCCAAGGTTCAGGCGAAAAAAAACCGCTGAACTGGCAGCGGTTTCTTCAAATGTGGCGGAGAGATAGGGATTTGAACCCTAGATACGCTATTAACGTATGCCGGTTTTCAAGACCGGTGCTTTCAACCACTCAGCCATCTCTCCGTAAGTGGTGCGCATGATACCCAGCCGATCCCATGTTGTAAATACCCCAAAGAATCAAATGCACACTTGATCGCCAATCTGACACATTCATTTTCGCTTTGGCTGATTTTTCAGCCCTTTAGCTTTCCTGTTGCCCCTTTAGCTTTCCTGTTGCACAGAAGCCAATGACTTTTCCTGTGTTTGCACTGTCTTGGGTTTTCGCATCACCAGATAAACCGCCATCGCAGCCAGCATAAAACCGACGGCACTCATCGCATCGAAGGTTTCATTAAATGCCAGCCAGGCTTGCAGCGCTGTCACCGGCGGCACCAGATAAAACGTTGAGGCGACTTTCGAGGCTTCCCCGTGTCTCACCATATACAGCAACAGCCAGACAGCGGTCACAGACACCCCGAGTACCAGCCAGGCCAGAGTCAGGGTGAATGTCAGATTCCATTCCACCTGCATAGTTTCCATCGTCATCATCACAGGTGCGAACAAGAGCGCAGCCGTCAGGTATTGGTAAACCGAGCCACCGACCAGATCAACCTGCTGGCAGAAACGCTTTTGATACAGTGTACCGAGCGTAATACCGAGCAAAGCGGTCGCGGCACACAAATAGGCGGCTATTTTATGATCTTCCTGCTGCCAGCTCATATTGCCTTGCAGTACCAAAGTAATGCCCATCAGCCCCACCAGCAGCCCCAGCCACTGTGAGAATGCCAGACGCTCCTGCCCCATTGCGACTAACAAGAGTGCCGTCAGTACAGGTTGTAATCCAACCAATAAGGCGCACAGGCCCGCTGGCATACCAAGGTAAATACCGTAATAGGTGCCGCCCAGATAAAAACCATGAATCAGTACACCCGCGACCATGCTGTGCAGCCGTGCGCGACCTGTCGGGAGCTGCCCGTTAAGTAAGTACAACAACACCATAAAAATCAGAATATTGAATGCCATGCGTATAAAAAGAAACGTTGCAGGTTCCGCATACGGCAGACCAAAACGAGCGCCAATGAAACCCGTGCTCCACAGCATCACAAATATGAAAGGAATAAACCGAGCCACTGAGACGTCCTTCTGGTGATTATCACGATTTTCCACTACTGTAGATGGGTACAGAAAAAGTCGAAAGTGACAGTTTTATGATTTCTTTAGGGTACAGATGACACAAGCACAGCATGATCAGCCAAGTACAGAGGCCAAATACCGGCAAGTGATCCGGGAGCTGGCACTGCGTATGGAGCGCGGTGTGTATCAGGCTGGTGATAAACTCCCTTCGATTCGCCAGTTAAGTGAACAGCTCACGGTAAGCAAAAACACGGTTATACGTGCGTATCAGGAACTTGAAGCGGCTCAGAAAATTGAAGCGCATCCCCGCTCTGGCTACCGGGTTATCACTGCCGGACGGTCTGCCCCTCTGACGATGCAGGCCCCCGGCTTTGTCGATTTACTGACATTAAGCCGAACTATATTGCAACAGTCCCCGTCATCGTCTTTGCTGCCAACCGGCAGCGCGCACCCGAATACGCAATTTCCGGCCATTACCTCGCTGTATGCTGAAATTGGCCGCCATAGCCGTTACCAGACTCATCTGCCGAGCCATTATTTGCTCCCGCCAGGTGATGAGCAATTACGAAAGCAGCTGGTCACTGTTAACCAGTGGCTGGACATTTCGACCTCGCCCGATGACATTCTGATCACCCACGGCGCACAGCAAGGGATCAGCATGGCATTGCAGGTGCTGACCCAACCCGGCGATACCGTCATCGTTGATTCCCCCTGCTATTTCGGCAATCTGCTGCTGCTGGAATCACTTGGCCTGAAAGTGGTGGAGATCCCCTCTCACCCGCAGAGCGGGATGGATTTAACGCACCTGTCACTCGCTCTGGCGCAGTGGCCCGTCGCGGCGATTCTGATCAACCCGAGCTTCAATAATCCAACCGGCGCTGTGATGCCACGGGGTGAGCGCGAGCGCTTTCTCAGCATCACCGCAGGTATCCCCGTTATTGAAGATGATGTGTTTGGTGATCTGGGTTACGGCAAACGCCCGCCCGCACTTTACAGTCTGGATACCGATAACAGGGTGATCTATTGCAATTCGTTATCTAAAACGCTGGATTCTCGTTTGCGTATTGGCTGGATGCTGGCCGGACAGTATCAGCCGCTGATTGAGAAACGCCTGCTCGCAGACAACATGGGCAGCCTTAATCTGATGCAGTCGGCAGTGGCTGAGTTTTTAAAGACCGGCAAATACCGCACTCACCTCAATAAAGTCAGACGCTATTACCAGCGTAATCAACGTGCATTCAGTCAGCGTCTTTGCTCTGCGCTCGACAGCTATCCCTGGATGGCTGGCCAGTATCATTTACACCTGCCCGATGGCAGTTTTCTCTGCTGGCTGGCGCTGCCCGAGCAGGCCGACAGCTATCAGCTTTATCAGCAGGCACTGGCGGCCGGGATCAGCCTGTTACCCGGCAACATGTTTTGCACTCAGGATCAGTATCGCCATTGTCTCCGGCTCAGCTATGCGGCATTCGAAGATAATTCGCACTGGAACTCAGGCGTGAAAAAGCTGGCACAGCTCATTGCCGAACATATCAGACCACTGATTGATAACACAGAGTGAGCATCGACTAGGCTTACTGAAAAGATCATTTTATTAAGGAAGATACCATGAGATTCCGACACCTTGCCTTCATCGGTGCATTGTTAAACGCATTGTCTTTTTCAGTGACATCCGCGCCTGGCATTGTCAGTACCGGTTCCAGTGAAGGCATGGCTTATCAGCTTGAAAAAGTGGCTGACGGCCTGTCAGTACCGTGGGGAATGACCTTTGTTGACCCAACAACACTGCTCATTACGCTGCGTCAGGGAAAGGCGGTACTGGTCGATACCCGCTCAGGACAGCAAAGAACCCTGAATGGCCTGCCCGACATTTATGCCCGGGGCCAGGGAGGTTTGCTGGATGTCACTGTATCCCCCGACCCCTCGGCAAATGGCTGGATCTATTTTACCTACAGCAAACCGGTTAAAAACGGCAGCGCCACCACACTGGCAAGAGCCAAATTATCAGGCCAGACGCTCACCAACTGGCAGGATTTGCTGGTTTCCCGTTCACACAGTGAGGCCAGCAAACACTATGGCAGCCGGATAGCGTTTGATATGAAAGGCCATGTGTTTTTCTCTGTCGGTGACAGAGGAAATCGCCCGAACGGGCAGGATCTGAGCAATCACGCCGCCTCAATATTACGTTTAAATCTCGATGGCACAGTGCCGGAAGACAACCCCTTTTATGGTCAGTCTGGTGCATCGGCAGAGATCTGGAGCTATGGTCACCGCAACCCGCAAGGCATCGCATTTGATACAAAGACAGACAGGTTATGGGAAATTGAACATGGCCCGCGCGGTGGGGATGAAATCAACCTGATCCTGCCGGGGCGCAATTACGGCTGGCCAGTTACCTCACACGGTAAAGAGTACTGGGGGCCGCTGGATGTCGGTGAATCCAAAGAAAAAGCCGGTATTGAGTCACCGAAAAAAGTCTATGTCCCCTCCATTGCCCCCGGCAGCCTGATGATGTATCAGGGCAGCGCTTTTCCGGCCTGGCAGGGTAATCTGTTTGCCGGCGCACTGGTGTTACAGCACCTGAATCGTGTCGCCCTTAATGCGCAGGGAAATCCTGTCAAAGAAGAAAGGCTGTTTGAAGACTTGAATGAAAGAGTGCGCTCACTGGCGCAAAGTGCAGAAGGGATTATCTATTTCGGTACTGACAACGGCAACCTGTACCGCATTGTGCCCATCTGAAACAGCCCCCGCATGGTGCGGGGGCTGTCGTTAGTCTGAGTGGATTACAGGTGCTCACCACGACGCAACGCATCAATACGTTTTTCCAGCGGTGGGTGTGTCATGAAGAGTTCAGACAAGGTTTTCTTGCCGTTGATGCCGAACGCCATCATTGAACCTTCAAGGTGAGATTCCTGACTGACCTTCAGGCGCTCCAGCGCAGCAATCATCTTCTCTTTACCAACCAGATGTGCAGAGCCTGCATCGGCTTTGAATTCACGGTGACGGCTGTACCACATGGTAATAATACTGGCCAGGAAACCGAACAGTAATTCCATAATGGTGGAAACAATGAAGTAGGTCATAAAACTGCCGCCCTCGCCTTCTTCGTTGTTGTTACTGACACCACTGACAGCACCCGCAATAATACGGGAGACAAAAATCACAAAGGTGTTCACCACCCCTTGTAGCAAGGTCATAGTCACCATATCACCATTGGCAATATGGCTGACTTCGTGTGCCAGCACGGCCTCCGCTTCATCGCGGGTCATGCTGTGTAACAACCCGGTAGACACTGCCACCAAAGATTCATCACGCTTGGCACCTGTTGCAAATGCATTGATATCCGGTGAATCATAAACAGCCACAGTCGGCATACCGATACCAGATTGCTTCGCCTGACGTGCAACCGTTTCCATCAGCCAGTGTTCTGTTTCATTACGCGGATGTTCAATCACCATACCACCCACAGACCTGAGCGCCATGGACTTAGACATGAAGAGGGAAATCAAAGAGCCGCCAAAACCAAACAGCACTGCCATAACCAACAGGCCATTTAAACTGCCTGGCTGTAAATCAGTAACGGCATAGATAATATTGAGCACAATGCTGAATACCAGCATTACGGCAAGGTTGGTTGCCAGGAACAAGCCAATTCGCTTCATACCTTTCTTTTCTCCAACAAAGGTCTGGGTGTCAAATGCTTCTGCGCCTTCCTAATGGCTGGCGCATCAATAAGATGGTACTTATAGTATGGTCGTTCAATCTAAAAACAAGCGGAAGCAGGAAATTGTTACTTTTGGTAAGAGATATCCGCTTCTGAGACAGAAATCATGGTTTGCCCGATCAGCAGGGTCTTAGACTTTGGTCGTATTGTATAAGATGCCGCCATTCTCTATTGTCGTTGCGTATTCGAATTCACAGTATCTAACAAGGAGGCAAGATGGCTGACCAAGAAAACTACCAAGTCGCAATTGATATCCTGCGCTGCCATCTTGGCATGACGGCTGAAGAAGCCTGCGCAGAGCTGGGGATTGACCCAATCACGACTCAGCCAACTGAAGCCATTGAGCAGATGCCTTTACTCAGCGATAACTGATTTCCTTGTACCAAATGCTGGACTCAAAGCCTCCTTTTCGGAGGCTTTGTCATTTTTGCGTCATAATGTCCTTACGCAAGTTCTCATTCAGAATGTTTATGTGATACTAGTCCCAAAAATCATTCTGAACACTGTACAGGTAAATTATGAAAAAGCTCTATTCACACACTATGGATAGCGCCACTTCGCGCGAAGACGTGCGCACTCTGCTCATTCCCGTTGCTATGTTTATGGCTGTTGCCGTTATCGCGGCAATTGCAGCACTCATCATAAAAATCGAAGTGCTGCAACTGAGTGGCAATCTCGGCGAAAACTCTCTCGTGGAATATACTCAGGAACTTTATCTGTTTTTGACCAGCGCACTCTTTTTTGGCCTGGCCATGAAGCAGCCAGCACAAAAAGGCTTTGCTGTTCTGGTTTCCACGTTTTTTATGGTGCTGCTGATCCGGGAGCTGGATGGGCTGCTGGACCTTATCCGGCACGGTTTCTGGAAATTCCCGGCTGCCGTGGTTGCGGTGCTGGGGATGGCATATGCCCGTAAACATCTGCCGACAACACAACAGCCACTCAGTCGATACAGCAAACACGCCAGTTTCGGTCTGATGCTGGGCGGTCTGGCTACCCTGCTGGTGTTCTCACGCCTGTTTGGCATGGGAGAGATCTGGCAAACCGCGATGCAGGATAACTATATGCGAGAAGTAAAAAACCTGGCTGAAGAAGGGGTCGAGCTGCTGGGTTACAGTTTAATCCTGGCTGCGGCTATCTGGTATTGTTTGCCGGGCCTGGTCAACAAAAAACAACGCTATTAACAGCATGAAATGCAACAGCGCCGCCTTACTGGCGGCGTTGTCGTGTTATGTACCGTGCGATAAAATGGAAAAAACGGTTTAAACCAAAAGATCCATATTCAGGTAGGCCGTTAAGTCCCGCTTGGCAATACCGGGCAAATAGGGGATTTCACCTAACTTTGGGGCGGGCAGGTAAGATTCAAGATACTTCAGGTTATCCTCATAACAATGGGTATCCGGATCAACAAGGTTTGCCACCCAACCGGCCAGCGTCAGGCCATCATTTTGAATCGCTTCTGCGGTCAGCATCGCATGATTCAGGCAACCCAGTTTCACCCCCACCACTAATATGACTGCCATTTCTTCCTGCTTTACCCAGTCAGACAGTTTCATTGTGTCGGAAAGAGGAACACGCCACCCGCCGGCACCTTCAACAAACACCACATCACTTTTTTGCTTCAGCTTTGATAAACCTTCAGACAATCTGGCAGGATCTATGCTAATACCTGCCTGCTTTGCTGCAATATGAGGCGCGATGGGCGGCTCAAACGTATAAGGGTTAACTTCTTCATACTGCAATTCTGGCTGGGAAGCGGCTTGTAAAAACAGTGCATCAGAATTGCGCATACCATAAGCGGTCAGCGTACTGCCTGATGCAATCGGTTTAAACCCTGCTGTTCTTTGCCCAGAGCGAACACAGGATTCAATTAAAGTACGGGTAACTACCGTTTTTCCTGCATCGGTATCCGTTCCTGTAACAAAAAATGCGTTAGACATTCGTGAACACTCCAAAACAAACTTGATACGTTGCGGGTAATTGACCCGTACTGTCGCGAAAACACGCATAGGCATTTTCGATCCGGTTCAGCGCCGTCCGGCCGAACATCCCTTGCCGACGCTGCTCCGACAGGTGAGTGGCACCTATCCCCTTAAGATCCTTCATTAAATCCAGTGCACGCTCATAATGCATAATCACTGGCTTGACCGATAACTCTGCCGCATTCAGCCCCGCCTCTGCCACGGCCTGTGAAAGCTGAGTGACAGAGTCAAACTGATTGACATGCCGCTGCGTATCAACCGATTGCCACGCGCGCTCAAGCTCAAACAATGTGCCTTCTGCCAGCGTGGTGATTCCAATCACCCCGCCCGGTTTGACAACCCGCTGCAACTCCCGCAGCGGAACGGCAAGATCTGAGCACCATTGCAGAGCAAGACTGGAAAAGGCCGCATCAAAGTGGTTGTCCGGAAATGGCAGCGATTCGGCATCAGCGACACAAAACACGCCTGCGCCATCACAGCGAGCTTTGGCCTGCGCCAGCATTTGTTCTGACAGATCAATGGCTGTGGTCTGGTAGTGCATGGCCTGCAGCTGGCGGGTGAAATACCCGGTTCCGCATCCGGTATCCAGCCAGTGGCTGCCTTCCGGCAGGCTGGGTAATGTATCCAGCAATTGGTGCCCCACCTGTCGCTGAAAAGCCGCCGATTGATCATATTGTTTTGCAGCTTTACCAAAACTGGCGGCAATCGCCTGCTTGTCTGAACCAGACAAGTTCTGATTCCGTGGCCTAACCGCCACTGTCGGACTGATTTCCTGCATCCTGTACCTCTTCAAAAGACGCATTCAACGATGTTGCCAACGCTTTGACTTGTTTCTCTGTATGGCTGGCAGACAGGGTAATACGTAATCTGGCCTGATTGACCGGCACTGTGGGCGGTCGGATAGCCGACACCCAAATGCCTTTTTCAGCCAGAGCTGCAGACAGGTTTATTGCCAGTTCACTGCTGCCCAGCAATACAGGTTTGATCGGCGTTTCTGTCGCAACCAGACCCACTTCCGGCAATAGTTCGTCTGCCAGAATATGTCCTAATGCTGCCAGCTTCTCCCTGCGCCAGTCTCCACTCTGGACCAGATCGCAAGCGGTACACAGTGCATGTGCCTGTGCCGGCGGCATCGCCGTCGAGTAGATATAATGCCGCGCAAACTGAATCAGATATTCTGCGACCTCATCGCTGCACAACACCGCCGCGCCCTGCATGCCGAAGGCTTTGCCAAATGTGACAATGCTGATCTCAGGTTTAATGCCTGCCAGCGCCGCACTGCCCCGACCGCCTTCCCCCAGCACCCCGCAACCATGGGCATCATCAACCATCAGCCAGCTTTGTGAAGCACTGCACAGGGCTGAGATCGCCGCCAGCGGCGCCTGATCACCATCCATGCTGAACACGCCTTCCGTTACCACCAGAGTAGCGGCACAATCGCCTGACCCGGCTTTTAATAATGCATCCAAGGCATTGAGATCGTTGTGAGCAAAGCGGCGCATGAGCGCCGGTGATAAAAGGCCCGCTTCCATCAAAGAGGCATGATTCAGCTTGTCCTGGATCAGCCGGTCTGATTTGCCGAGTAAGGCAAACAGCACCGCCTGATTGGCACTGAATCCGGTACTGAATAACAAGGCTCTGTCGTACCCCAGCCAATCCGCCAGCCGCTGCTCAAGCTCTGCATGCGGTACCTGATGCCCGGTCACCAAAGGTGAACCGCTACTGCCTGCGCCATAAACAGACAACCCCTGCTGCCAGGCCGCGATCAATTCCGGGCACTGAGCCAGTCCCAGATAATCGTTGCTGGAAAAGTTAATATGCGCTTGTTGTTTACCGGCAAACTGCACGCAGGATGGCTGCCTGCTGAGTGGCTTTCTCTGACGATACAGTCCCTGAGTCTGTCGCTGACTCAGGGACTGTGATATCCGGGAATTAAAGAGAGGCATCGTAGAACAAGTCATCCTCTGCCGGGCGGGCAGCCACACGCTGTGCTACCTGACCAAGCAGTTCATGTTCCTGATACTCATCCGGCTTAGCGGCTTTTTCCTGCCGGTTAATACCCAGCTTGTTAAACAACTGCATGTCTTTGTCTTCTTCCGGGTTAGGTGTGGTCAGCAGCTTGCATCCGTAGAACACAGAGTTAGCGCCCGCCATAAAGCACAGTGTCTGAGTTTCTTCACTCATTCCCTCACGGCCAGCCGACAAGCGAACAGCGGAAGCCGGCATCATAATGCGGGCAACCGCGATGATGCGGACAAAGTCCAGCGGATCGACATCATCCACGCTATCAAGCGGCGTCCCTTTAACTTTCACCAGCATATTGATAGGTACGCTTTCCGGGTGCACCGGCAGGTTCGCCAGCTCAACCAGCAGGCCTGCCCTGTCACGCGCACTTTCGCCCATTCCTATAATCCCGCCGGAGCAAATCTTCATACCGGCATCACGCACATGTGACAGCGTATCCAGACGATCCTGATAAGTACGGGTGGTAATGATATTGCCGTAATACTCAGGCGAGGTATCCAGATTGTGGTTATAGTAATCCAGACCGGCATCGGCCAGCGTGCTGGCCTGATCGCCGGTAATCATGCCCAGCGTCATACAGGTTTCCAGCCCCATAGACTTCACACCGCGTACCATTTCCAGCAGGTACGGCATGTCGCGCTCTTTGGGGTTTTTCCAGGCTGCGCCCATACAGAAACGTGTCGCACCCGAGCTTTTGGCTTTTTCTGCCGCATCCAGCACCCGCTCAACTTCCATCAGGCGTTCACGGTCAACGTCGGTGCGGTAGTGGGCACTCTGCGGGCAGTATTTACAGTCTTCCGGGCAGGCGCCGGTTTTGATCGACAGCAGGGTGCTGACCTGAACCTTGTTGGGTTCATGATACTGACGGTGAACTTGCTGCGCTTCAAACACCAGATCCATGAAGGGTTTTTCAAACAGCGCCTGCACTTCTGCAACGCTCCAATCGTGTCTCACTTCCACGTGTAAACCTCTTTATTTGTTCTTATTACCCGCAGATTGATCACGATAACCGTAACAATTCCACGGGTTTGAATACTTGCAAGTCTACTTTCAGTAAGTACACTGTCAACCACAAAGAAAATATAGGGTTTACATCTGTGCAAAACATCACCAGCAAAAAGAACTCCTCCAACCACTTCACGGCTTCACAGGTGGATTTGGACTACGATCGTCAGCATGTCTGGCACCCGTACACCTCCACCATTAACCCCCTACCCTGCTACCCTGTGACTCATGCTGATGGCGTGACCCTGTATCTGGAAGATGGCCGGGAACTGATTGATGGTATGTCTTCCTGGTGGTCGGCGATTCACGGTTACAATCACCCGGTACTGAATCAGGCCGCACACGATCAGCTGGGCAAGATGTCGCATGTCATGTTCGGCGGCCTTACCCACCAGCCTGCGGTTGAATTGTGCCGCAAACTGATTGCCATGACGCCTGAGCCTCTGCAGCAGGTATTCCTGGCAGATTCCGGTTCAGTGTCGGTGGAAGTGGCTTTGAAGATGGCGCTTCAGTACTGGCACGCAAAAGGTGAACCACGGGCGAAATTCCTGACACTGCGGCATGGTTATCACGGTGATACCTTTGCCGCTATGTCGGTCACTGATCCCGATAACTCAATGCACAGCCTGTATAAAGGATTTCTGCCAGAGCATCTTTTTGCAGATTCGCCCACGCTCGGATTTCATGACGAGTGGGATGAGAGTGATATTACAGACTTCGCTGCCAAACTCGATGATCATCATCAGGACATTGCCGCTGTCATCCTGGAACCTGTCGTTCAGGGCGCAGGAGGAATGCGTATCTACCACCCTACCTTTCTTCGTCGTGTGCGAGAATTGTGCGATGTCTATGGTGTGCTGCTGATTGTCGATGAGATTGCGACCGGGTTTGGCCGGACAGGCAAACTCTTCGCCTGTGAACATGCCGGCATCAGCCCGGATATCATGTGTGTCGGTAAAGCATTGACCGGCGGCTATATGACCCTGGCTGCAACCCTGACCACCAAGCACCTTGCCGACACAGTGTGCAGCGGTGCTGCAGGCTGCTTTATGCACGGCCCAACTTTCATGGGCAATCCGCTGGCCTGCGCCGTGGCCAATGCCAGTCTGTCTTTGCTGGAAACAGGTGAATGGCAGCAGCAGGTCAGCCAGATTGAAGCGCAACTGGCCGAATTACTGCCCGTGGTCGCTCAGTCTGACAAAGTGAAAGCCATTCGCTGGCTCGGTGCAATTGGTGTGGTGGAGTTGTATGAACCTGTGGACATGGTCACGATACAGCAAAGTTTTGTAGACAATGGTGTCTGGATTCGTCCATTCGGTAAACTTATCTACATCATGCCGCCATTTATCATTAATAATCATCAGCTTAACAAACTGATTTTCGCCATTTTACAATCATTGCACTAATATCGAAAAACAGACAGATCCTCATGTTTGACCAGATATACTCTATGTAAGAGTCATTGTAAGGCCGTCATATACACCGCACCATTTAGCGGCCTTTTACAAACATGCTGTCAGAAGGCCAAGTATGATGCAGTTACCCCTTTTCCCGCTCAGACTCTATGTGTTGCCGGGAGGCGTTAGTAAACTGAGAATTTTTGAGCCCCGCTATACCCGCTTAGTGACATTGGCGATGTCATCAGGCGATGGTTTTGGCTTGTGCATGAAAGATGGTGATTCTCTGTGTCATTTCGGCACCCGGGTCGAAATCACAGATTTTGAACAATTACCTGACGGATTACTGGGCATCACTATACGGGGTATAGAAAAATTCGTTATCAACAATCACTGGCAGGAAAAAGACGGCCTGAGATTTGGCGAGGTCAGTGCGATAAAAAACTGGACACCCAGTTCCACCCGCTTCATCGACAAACCCATTGCCAATAGCCTGGAAGCCTTGTTTGATGAATATCCCGATTACGCCGCGAATTACCCGGATCCCGACTTTACTGACATGGCCTGGGTCTGCCAGCGATGGCTTGAAATCTTGCCATTAGAAACTAATCAAAAACAATGGTTTATGAGCCGGAATGACCATCGTGCAGCGCTGTCTTTCCTGCACAATGTGATAGATGAAGAGCTCAGGCACGACGATATATAGCGCCGCCGTTTAACCTCGCCCCTCGCGGGCTAACCGCTGATCAACCATACGGTGATAAACGGCAGATAACACCTGCCGGATGCCGGAAAGCCCCATCAGCCAGGCCACAGGCCGCATCCACCAGATTTGTTTAAGCAGCAGTATATAGGCATCCATTTCCTTGTGAACCGCCCCGTTGTTGTCCTGAACGTGCAGCTCTCTCAGCGCTTCGTCGGGCACAATGCCCATCGCGGCCAACTCTTCATCTTTACCGGTAATGTCGTACCATTCCACCAGATGCGGATGCTTACCCAGCCAGGATTCATACCATTTCCGGTCGCGGACACAGGTCGGGCAGGCTCCGTCATAAAACACAGTGATTTTGCTTGTTTTCATGAAGGTTCTCCTGATTGCCGGACGCTTACTTTAAGTCTGGCTGATAACGGGTAATAGGCATAAAAAACGCAGCGAACGGGTAGTTTGCTGCGTTTTACCAAAGTTGCATCTGAAAGCGGCTAGCCTTCTTCAATCAGCTTCACCAGCAGATGGCCGTCATACATGGCCTGCTTCACCAGCGCGGCGGCAGGCATGGTCGCCTGGGTATAAAAACTGGTTTCTTCAATACGCAGATCCTGATTGTACACAGGCAAAGACTGGCTCTTTACACACTCAATAATGGCGGGATACAACACCGATTTGGCCTGATTGAATTCGCCGCCGATCAGCACCTTCTCAGGGTTGAACAGATTGACCATAATGGCAATGGCCCGGCCTAAGTGGAAGCCCAGCTCAGTGATCACCTGATATGCCAGCGGATCGCCCTGCACGGCAGCCTCACAAATGGTCTCGATAGTCAGTTCTTTACCGTACAAAGATGACCCTTCCCCCAAGGCCAGGCGGGATTTCACCTGCTGCCTGACGGCCTGTAAACTGGCTACCGTTTCCAGGCATCCTTTATTGCCGCAATAACAGGGAAGACCATCAGGTTGGATCTGAATATGGCCCAGCTCGCCGATGTTGCCAATCCGGCCCTGTAACACTTTGTTATCCAGAATGATGCCTGCACCCACCCCATGATGAATGGAGATCAGGATAGAATTCGCCACATCTTTGGCATTGCCGAACAGTTGCTCGGCCAACGCCCAGGAACGGGTATCGTTGCCGATAAAAACCGGCAGGCCCGTTGCTTCATGAATTGCCGGCCCTAAAGGTAAATCTTTCACTTCATAGTGTGGCATTTGCAGCACCATGCCTTTATCGGAATTCACCAAGCCCGGTAAGGAAACGGCAATAGCGGTAATGCGATCCAGCTGCTTGGCGTGGCGGGCAAAAAAGCTTTCAATTTCACCGAGCAGCTTTTGCAACACATCATTTTGCGCCAGTTCTTCGATATCCTGACGCTCCTCGAACAGTATGTCGCCACCCTGCTCATGCAAGGCAATGGTCAGGTAACCCCGGCCAAGACGAATACCTAAAAATTGCCAGCCATCATTATCGGGTACTAAGCCAATGGCCGGACGGCCGCGATTGCCTGATTCCTGAATTTCAGCTTCTTTGATCAGATGCCCGTCAAACAGCTCACGGGTGATTTTGGTAATACTGGCTGGCGCTAACTGGCTCTTTTTCGACAGCTCGATACGGGAAATAGGCCCATACTGATCGATAAGTTTGTAGACGCTTCCGGCATTGTTTCTTTTGATATGATCGATATGACCGGGTTGAGCGACATACATGCTCTGGATCCTCAAAGGTTAACGAATACGCAAGAAATTGAATTTTTTTACTTTGCGAAGTAATTGTGAAGCCCCTTGTGCCAAGGACGTGAACCCAGTCACGACCAGCCTGTCCCTTTTGGTCTTCGCATTACCGGGCCGGACAAACAAGCAGCATGATTGAAAGATATGTGGCTCTAGAGACAATGACGCAGGGTTCTGACATAATACGCGCCCTTTGAGGTTCAGGGTACCAAAACACCCTTTTTCACGTTAACTTGATTGATTGTTTTGAGGTCAGCCGTGTACAAAATCAATGAAATCTTTGAAACCATCCAGGGTGAAGGTGTTTTCACAGGCGTGCCGGCTATTTTTGTCCGTCTGCAAGTCTGCCCTGTCGGCTGTGCCTGGTGCGACACAAAACAAACCTGGAGTGCCGAGCCTCAGGACGAAGTTAACGTCAGCGCTATGCTTACCAAACAGGGCGACTCGCCAAGCTGGACGTCTCTGGATGCCGGCGGCATTGTCAACCTACTGATTGAGCAGGGATACACAGCTCGTCATGTCGTAATTACCGGTGGCGAACCTTGTCTGTATGACTTACGCCCGCTGACTGAACAGCTGGAAGCCAACGGCTTTGGCTGCCAGATTGAAACCAGTGGCACTTACGAGGTGCTGGCCACAGACAAGACCTGGGTGACTGTCTCGCCGAAAATTAACATGAAAGGCAAGCTGCCGGTTCTGCCCGGCGCACTGTCACGCGCTAATGAAATCAAGCACCCTGTCGGGACGCAAAAGGATATCGACCAGTTAGATGCGCTGTTAGCCGGCGTGCCGCTGCAGGACAAGGTTACCATCGCCCTGCAGCCCATCAGCCAGAAAACCAGAGCTACCGAACTTTGCATTCAAACCTGTATTGCCCGGAACTGGCGTCTGTCTATCCAGACACATAAATACCTGTCGATTGCCTGATTAAGCTGACACCTCAGCCCCACCTGTTTTCGGTCGTCTCAATTCTTAGATGCTGTCTCAACAGATGAGACGACCCATAGGGTTTTACATTCCCCTGCCCACCGTTTACCTATACTCAGCCCAAACACCGAAACCAATCCAGCCGCCTATGATCGGCCATGAGATTGGTATAACACGTGCTGCATTGAGTATTCAGGGGAAATGTTATGCGCACCTATCTGAGACTTGGTCTGAGCCTGTTTCTGGCTGGACTGCTTTCTGCGTGCGGTGGCGGCGGAGATGATGCAGGCATTCAACCTGCTGAGCTGCCACCCGTCAAAACCAAATTTACCGTCACTGTCGACTTGCCTGCCGGGTTAATGACAGCACAGCAAAGGCTGAGCTGGAGTCCTGTCAGCCAGGCTTACGCGGCCACACCGGATCTGTATCAGGACAACTTTGCTGTACTGTTTATCAATCAGCAGGGCAAAGTGATGGGTCAGGGTGACATCACCAGTTTTGCGATGACAGACGGTAACTACAGTATTGAAGCTCAGGTGCCACTGCTGCTGCATGGCGTGCTGGTGCTGGATCTCAATGGCGTGCCGCAATTTGCCATCGGCGACGACTTACCGACCAATCTCTTCATGACACCGTTAACGGACACCGAGATCGCCCTGTCCCTGAAAACCACACTCGCCTACCGTGCGTTGATAAAACGCGTCGCCACAGACGGCCATTGGGGCATATTTGGTGAAACTGTCAGTGACCCCAGTAATATCGATGTCCGGGATGCCGGCGATTTCGTTAATGAGCTGGCTGATGAACTGAGTGTCACCCTGATCCCCAAACTGGGGCTCAATGGTGTCAGCCTGAGCAATCTGATGTCGCTCAGCATAGTCAACGACATCCTTGAAGGCATCATGACCCGCAAATACACCGAGCTGACGGCACAAAAAGACGAGATAGCCACCATCTTCAACTCGGGTTTCTGGCGACTGGCCAGCCACAGCTCAAACACCGGCAGCACGCTAGAAGCCGATATGATGGACTACAGCAGCCCGGATACCGCTGACAATGAAACCCGTCAGATCGACTGGCGCTGGACCAAAAATGGCGACAGTGATATCACATTGACGGAAGATTTCACCTACCTCAGCGAACAAGGGTTGGTTCAGTTCGACAGCAAAGAAGACGCGATTAAAGGCCAGATCCTGACCTCCAGCGGATGGAAGGATCTGTACGAGTATTTCAAGGTGCTGATTTCGTCCAGCAGCACCGCCAGCATGACAGATGCCGGACTCGAAGAAGCCGATGGCCGCAACATCACCATGCGGGTCAACAGCTATTCACTGGCGGGCCTGAAAATGCATGATTTTCTCACCACCAAAGAAAACCACTTCATGACCCGCTACGTACCTGCCGACACCACCTTTGGCGAGGCTGCCAAAGGCTACTATTTCACCTGGAATCCGGTGGCTACCCGTATGCTGCTGTGTAACACACAGGTCGGTGGCGACGAGTGTACTGTAGCGCCCAGAGACAACCCGACCGTCCCCTACACAGCCCTTGAGGATATGGTATCGGTAGAACGCGCTGGCAGTATTGAGCAGGTCAACGGTTACCATCTGACCGATAACGTCGTGGTGGAGTTGGTACTTAACGGCACGCATCAGGCCAACTACTGGGTCAATGTCGGCGGTGATGACTGGATTGTAGTTGAAACCGGTATCTGGGGTGCGGTGTCGACCCTGGGCAAAGAGATGTTCCAGTTCGCCGTACCTGATGTTGTCAAACAACTTGCCAACCATTACCCCTTTGATACGCCCTACTTATTTTTGGTCGTCGAACAAGGGGCGGTCCATCAGGGCGAGGCCATTCTGAAAGACACCGACTACCACTTTGCCGGCTTTAATAACGCCGCCAAAGACGAGATCTATGCGGTGACTTCCCGTGACAATCTGCCTGCTTTTGGCGACTGCAGCTTTGGCAATACCTCCCCTGCCACTGAAGATCAGTTCCTCAATTCTGTGACAGAATGTGGCGGCGATGAGCGTTTCGTCACAGACAGTGTCAACAGCCTGGTTGATCAGCATCTGGTACAAATCTCCACTGACCCGAGCTCGCTGGGCGAGCTGGAAACCCTGATCCTGAAAAGCGACAACACCTGGGAGTATTACCTCAACACCGTTTTGCAACCGGGCAGCAGCAATCGCAGCTGGCAGTTGAATGACAAGGGTTTCCTGCGCCTGACTGAAAACAGCAATGATACCTTCAGCGATTACCAGTTATGGGCGCTCACCCACAAGAAATACCAGGATCGTCCGATTCTGGCCGTCAAATATTACAGTCAGAGTGACTTAGGCGGGGCCAATAACAGCGTCATTGATAACCTGATGACCAAGCAATATACCCCCGACACTCTGGTTGCCTGCACCGCCAACGATTCTGGCTGGAACAGCGGCAGCCAGATGCCTGCAACAGCAAAAACCAAGGCTGCCTTCACCAGCCAGGCAGCCAGCTGTACCGTCAGCTGGGAAGGGAGAACCCCCCGCTTCACCCAGAACATGCTGGCAGGTAAAGCCCTGACGTTCAGCGATACCTCCCGTCATTTGGTATTAAATGCGCAGGCAGACAGCCAGAGCGGCTTTAATACCGGTCGCTACAAAGACAGCGACGGCTGTGGCTTTGACATCCCGATCCGCTGGAAACTCGAAGCGGATGGCACTCTGTATTACGAAAATGCCATGTCTCAGGCGCAGATTGATGAAACCTTCAGCAATGGCGCGAAAAAATTCCCGACCGGCAACTTCAAAGAGTGGATAAAAGTCTCAGATACCGATGGTCTGGCATTCACGGTCAAAGGCTTCAATCATTTCACCCGCTGGCAGAGTGCGACACCGGCTCTGGGTGCAGACGACGGCGAGATGTGGAGCGATATGGTTGCGCTGATCCCGGCAGCGAATGTGCCGGCCTTTACGGTGCAGACCCCCACAGAAGCCCCGCTTCCTGACAGCCCGTACCCCGGCACCATATTAAGGGACGGACAAACATGCGACTTAACACCGCCGGCGACACCCGCGCCTTAGGTTAAAAATCACTCTGGCGGTCTTAAACCGGCCGCCAGAGTTGCCTCAGCGATTATTTAATCAACACAAAACACGACACAATGTGATTATTTCCCATCAGGTAACGCATCAAGGCTTGATGCTTGTGTCAAGACAGGTAATATTGCTGTTTTGGACAGTAAATTAAGCACAGCACTCAGTCGTGCCTAAACGGAGAATAATGACATCATGACTTACGCGCCTGTTTCAGACGTACTGAGCGGTAAGATTGCGGTAGACAGTGAAATCACTGTACGCGGTTGGATCCGTTCACGTCGGGATTCCAAAGCCGGAATCTCTTTCCTTGCCATCTATGACGGCTCTTGTTTCGACCCGATTCAGGCCGTGGTCCCGAATGCACTGAATAATTACCAGGAAGAAGTCCTGAAGCTGACAACTGGCTGTTCGGTGGAAGTAACGGGTAAAGTGGTTGAATCTCCGGCTCAGGGTCAGGACTTCGAACTGGCAGCGACTGACGTCAAAGTGGTTGGTTGGGTAGATGACCCAGACACCTACCCAATGGCGAAAACACGTCACTCTATTGAATACCTGCGCGAAGTGGCACACCTGCGTCCGCGTACCAACGTGATTGGTGCGGTAGCCCGTGTGCGTAACTGTCTGTCTCAGGCCATTCACCGCTTCTATCACGAGCAGGGTTACTTTTGGGTATCTGCACCGCTGATCACAGCAGCCGATGCCGAAGGTGCCGGTGAAATGTTCCGTGTGTCCACGCTGGATCTGGAAAACCTGCCACGTACCGAGCAAGGCCAGGTTGATTTCAACGAAGACTTCTTCGGAAAAGAAACCTTCCTGACCGTTTCCGGCCAGCTGAACGCCGAAGCCTACGCCTGCGCCCTGAGCAAAGTGTACACCTTTGGCCCGACCTTCCGTGCTGAAAACTCCAACACCAGCCGCCACCTGGCTGAATTCTGGATGGTTGAACCAGAAGTGGCATTCGCGGATCTGAATGATGTCGCCAAACTGGCGGAAGACATGCTGAAGTATGTGTTCAAAGCTGTACTGGCAGAGCGCCGCGATGATCTGGAATTCTTCGCACAGCGTATCAACAAAGAAGCAATCACCCGTCTGGAGAAATTTGTAGATTCTGATTTCGCTCAGGTTGACTACACAGATGCCATTGAGATCCTGAGAGCGTCCGGCCGTCAGTTCGAGTTCGACGTTGAGTGGGGTATCGACCTGTCTTCTGAGCACGAGCGTTATCTGGCGGAAGAGCACTTTAACGCGCCTGTTATCGTGAAGAACTACCCGAAAGACATCAAAGCCTTCTACATGCGTATGAACGATGATGGCAAAACAGTAGCGGCCATGGATGTTCTGGCACCTGGCATTGGTGAAATCATCGGTGGTGCACAGCGTGAAGAGCGCCTGGACATTCTCGATCAGCGCATGCGTGCAATGAACATCGACCCGGAAGATATGAACTGGTACCGCGATCTGCGCCGTTACGGCACTGTACCACATGCCGGTTTCGGCCTGGGCTTTGAGCGTCTGGTTTCTTACGTAACCGGTGTGGCTAACGTTCGTGACGTAATTCCATTCCCACGTACACCGCGTTCCGCGAACTTCTAATCAGTCATTAATTCGGCTGATATCAAACCCTGCCAGCTTTCGCTCGCAGGGTTTTTTCTTGCCTGATCGACCACATCTTCGCCACTTAAGACAATATTCAGACAAATACTGGCTGTTATCGCGTGATGGCAGACTATCCATTAAATGTTCACCCAGAATTGACGCACTCTTTATATGGAATTATGTCACCCAATCCATCTGACTTACCAAGCGTAAAATATACGCTGTGGGCATAAATAATAATCGCTGATTTCAGCTTTGCTTACTTTTTCTGCCACTAAATTTGCATTCTTTGAGGAATTTCAAATCCCCGGTATTTGCCTTGTGCGGTTAAATACCCCTCATCTAGAGTTGAGTCAGACGTGTCACATAATTAAAAGAACTGCTAACAGTTCAACAATGCTGCCATCTATTGCGTTACGAAGAGGGACAACTCATGCGTAAAAATCGCCAGGTTAATGACCGGGAAGTGGTGCTTGATCCTAATGCTCAATTAGTGACAACAACAGATCTGCAAGGTGTCATTACCTATGCCAATGACGAATTTGTAGAAGTCAGTGGCTACAGTTTTGACGAGCTCGTCGGGCAACACCACAATATTATTCGCCACCCGGACATGCCCAGGGCGGCCTTTGGTGACCTGTGGAGCCACCTGAAAGCAGAGAAACCCTGGCGGGGCATTGTTAAAAACCGCTGCAAAGACGGCAGTCATTACTGGGTGGATGCTTACGTCACCCCGCTATACCAAAACAATCGGGTTTCTGGCTATCAGTCCGTACGCCGCAAGCCTACTCAGGACATGGTCAACACAGCTACGCATGTCTATCAGCAACTGAACAATGACAAAAATCCTTATGGATTCCGTCTGTCCAGCTGGGCCAAGCTGGGGTTGTCTGCCCTGCTCACCGTGCTGTGCGTGGCATTTACACACTTTTATATCCCTCAGTTCGAATTCCTATCCGCTGCTGTTCCATTGATCTTCATTGCGATCCTTTGTCGGGGTGAACTATTTGCTGTACCCCGTTTTTTTCAGCAGTTGTCGAATAACTATGATGCCCTCACCCGGATTGTCTACAGCGGTGATGACATGACATCCATTGCCGATTTCCATCTGAAATTAAACGATGCCCGGCTGAAAACCGTGCTGGGCCGGGTGGATGATGCGGCGCTGACCATTCGCGAAGTCACAGATGAACTCACCAGTGTCACTCTATCCACCCGAGACTCGATCTCCAATCAGGACAAAGATACCCAGCATATCGCCACATCCATTACCCAAATGTCGGCTGTTGCCACGGAAATTGCGCAGAATACTCAGCTGACGACAGACAAAGTGCTCACCGCGCAGCAAAAATGCGCCAACACTACCAAAGTGTTGCAACTCACGCAGAACAATATCAATGATTTGGCCAAAGACACCGAAAATGCGGCGCAAACGGCCCAGTCACTGGTGAAGGTGTCGGAACAGATTGAAACCATGATGATGGAAATTCAGGGCATTGCAGAGCAAACCAATCTGCTGGCACTGAACGCTGCTATCGAAGCGGCACGGGCTGGCGAACAAGGGCGGGGGTTTGCGGTAGTGGCAGACGAAGTGCGCGCTTTGTCTCAGCGTACCCACGGCGCGACAGAAAATATTCAAACCAGCATTGTCAACATCAACGCTACCCTGAACCAGTGGCAGGCAACCTCTTCCGAGAGTATTGAGAAAACTCAGCAATGTGTCGCCCATACCAATGATACGGCAGCCAGTATTCTGGAAGTGGTGTCCATGGTGGATGAAATTGCTGATATTTCAACGCAAATTGCCGCAGCGGCGGAGGAACAAGGCACTGTGGCCCAGGAGATCAGTAACAACGTCCATCAGATTTCCACCTCTTCGTCTGAAAACCTTGTGATGATGTCGCGCATGGAACAGGCCGCAAACCAAATGCGCGAGAAAGTGACGTTTCTGGAAGGCTTGAGTAAATCCTTCGGTTAACCCTTTCCCCCTGAAAAAGCGGTGCTATACCCGACCACTGCCCGTAACCCCCCAAGGCCGCGATGCGGCCTTTTTTTATGGATTTCTGTTGATATGAGCAATATTGTCCAAGCAATTAGTACACGTTTTGTTTAACCTGCCTTTATGCCATGATTCAGGAGGACAGGAATGAAACCGGACAATAGCTTTCAATTTATCACCAGCCCTCATCTGGCTGGCGTTACCCTGCTTCATGCCACTATGAGTGACTTTTCCTATGACAAACACGCCCACGAAGAGTATGCCATCGGTGTGACTCTCAAAGGGCGGCAAGATTTCTTTTGTCAGCGGGCTTTTCATCGCAGTCCGCCTGGCGGGGTGCTGATATTTAACCCGGAAGACGTCCATGACGGCTGTTCCGGCGATACTCAGGAGCTTGAGTACCGGATGTTATACATACATCCAGAGGTATTTATTCCCCAGTTCAGAGCCTTAGGTGTACGTCAGGGGCAACTTCCCAGAATCAGCGGTACCTTACTTGACGATATGATTTTGCGTCAGCAGACGCTGAAGCTCTCTGCGCTGATGGAAAATCCGGCCACCACAAACATAGAACTGGAATCGGGACTGTTTCAGCTTTCACATTCGCTGGTACGCCGAGGCGGACAGCTGAATGAACAGCCACCCACGAATCGTATCGACACACTGTTACTGCGGGCGAAAGAGTATATACATGCGCATCTGAACCAGAACATTTCCATCGATGATATTGCCAGCGCGGCCACTATGTCGAAGTACCATTTTATACGGCTGTTTCGCTCCCAGTTTGGGATTACACCCCATCAATACGTAATTAATTGCCGGATTAACAATGCACGAAAAGCGCTGGAGACGGGCGAGTCCGTGATTGAAGTCGCAACAGATTGCGGATTTTCTGATATCAGCCATTTAAACCGCCGATTCAAACGCAGTTACGGCATGACACCCAAACAATATCAATTACAAATAACACGCTAACAACTTTCAACTGGATAAAAATATGCTTGAGATCTGGCTATATGCATTTTCAATAATGTATTCACCTGGTCCTGTAAATCTGCTCAGCTTTAATACAGGACTGAATAATAAAACAAATAAGAATACAGGTTTTTTCATGGGCGTGAGTTTCGCCATGTTAATTCTTTTCCTTTCTTTGAGCTTTCTCAGTCACTCGGTTGTTCATGAAACCATCATTCCATATATCAGTATTCTGGGCTGTACTTATATGCTTTTTCTCTCCTGGAAGTTGTTCACATCAGGACGAGAACCGGATAATACATCCGTTGCCTTGTCTGATCTGACATTCCGGGATGGGCTGATGCTTCAGTTACTGAACCCGAAAGGTTTTATTGCCTGTCTGCCCATTGTGACCATTCAGTTTCCGGCACTGAATATAGTCGGATTACAAGCGTTGATTTTGTCCATCGCATTATCTGTGTTCGCTTTCGGTGCGCCCTTAAGTTATTCCCTCACCGGCAAGCTAATAGGTCAACGAGTGAACAGATCTGTGTTTTTCAAAAAGTTCCAACTCTTCATGGCACTCTTATTAGCTTATGTAGCGATGAAAATTGCCTACACCCATATTTACATTAATTTATTCAAACACCTTTAAATTCATTCATCCTTTAAATGCGAGAAATGCGAGCTGAAAAATTAATGAAATTCGATACTAAACTAGCCATTGTTGTTGCCGAAGACTTAGCCATCTGGCAAAAATTAAATGTCGTTTCTTATATGTCTTCAGGCATTGTCGCTCAGCACCCTGATATAATTGGTGCAAGCTATGAGGATGCAAATGGCGAAATCTATCTCCCCATTTGCATCCAACCCACCATTATTTTATCTGCGTCAAGAGCCAAGTTTTCAGCTTTTATCAGCAGAGCAAAAATGCATTGTATTCAGCCAGCCATTTATATCGAAGACATGTTCAGCACAGGCCATGATGCAGCCAACCGTGAAGTCGTGAAACGACACAACACGCATCACCTGCCACTGGTTGGTATGGCGATAAGATCTGAGATTAATACTGTAGACAAAGTGTTTAAAGGTGCGAAACTGCATCAATGAAAACACAGCATTCCTGTAGCGCCTACTATCACGACCTTACGCTACGCTTTAGTGTTATTCATTTGATTAGGCAATACAGCATCATCAAGCCACTAAGAGCTGTTCTCACAAGACGAGTAAGTGTGGCGCGGTGCCACTAAAGTCCCCGTCTATCGATACTTGTACACCTCCCCCTGATTAATTACACACATAATTAGAGTTTCCAGCCGAAGGATGTAGTAACAGAGATTGCTTCCATCAATAGAAAATGATGTATTACTGCGGGAACATGGTAAAATCGTACGTTTTTTATATCTGCCCCAAATGCCCTACATTGAGCGAGCAACAGTAAACGCATGAATTTAAAGAAGATTAACGAGTATCCGAAATACTGGGCCGAGTGCTATGGAACAGCGCCGTTTCTGCCGACAACGCGTGAAGAAATGGACGCGTTAGGCTGGGATAGCTGTGACATTATCATTGTGACCGGTGATGCGTATGTCGATCACCCGAGCTTTGGCATGGCGGTGATCGGTCGGGTACTGGAAGCTCAGGGGTTCCGTGTCGGGATTATCGCTCAGCCCGAGTGGAACAATAAAGATGCCTTCATGGCGCTGGGTCAGCCGAACCTGTATTTCGGGATTACGGCCGGCAACATGGACTCGATGATCAACCGTTATACGGCGGATCGCAAGCTGCGCCATGATGACGCCTATACCCCGGACAATGTTGGCGGCAAGCGTCCTGATCGCGCGGTGCTGGTGTATTCGCAGCGTTGCCGTGAAGCCTATAAAGACACCCCGATTGTGCTGGGTGGCATTGAAGCCAGCCTGCGCCGTCTGGCGCATTATGATTACTGGTCTGATAAAGTGCGCCGTTCTGTGCTGTTTGATGCCAAAGCAGACATCCTGCTGTTCGGTAATGCCGAGCGGGCACTGGTTGAAGTGTCACACCGCATTGCCAGCGGCGAAGACATCAGCACCATGACAGACATCGCCGGTACGGCGGTGATCCTGAAAGAAGCCCCTGCCCATTATAAAATTATCGATTCCACCCGCATCGATAAGCCGGGCAAATCTATGGTGATGCCTAATCCGTACGCCACCGAAGAAGTCTGCGAGACCAATAAATCCAAAGCCGATGCTGAGCCGGTTAAAGCTCAGACGGTGCAGATTCAGCCTTCCCGCCACGACGCTTTTACCAGCGCCGTGCGTTTGCCTTCTTTCGAGAAACTGCGCAACGACCGCATTTTGTACGCCCATGCCAGCCGTGTGATGCACCTGGAAGCGAACCCTTATTCTGCCCGCGCACTGATTCAGCTGCACGGTGACCGTGAATTATGGGTCAATAAGCCGCCTATCCCGCTCACCACTGAAGAAATGGATTTTGTGTTTGGCCTGTCGTACGCACGGGTGCCGCACCCTTCCTACGGAAAAGCCAAGATCCCGGCT
Source organism: Photobacterium sp. WH24 (assembly GCF_019204055.1). Lineage (NCBI taxonomy): Bacteria > Pseudomonadati > Pseudomonadota > Gammaproteobacteria > Vibrionales > Vibrionaceae > Photobacterium > Photobacterium sp. WH24. The sequence continues at coordinate 34,822 of NZ_JAGSOZ010000004.1, forward strand.
TATGACATGATCAAGACCAGTGTCAACATCATGCGAGGCTGTTTTGGTGGCTGCTCTTTCTGCTCGATTACCGAGCACGAAGGCCGGATTATTCAAAACCGCTCTCACGAGTCGATTTTGCAGGAACTGGAAGACATCCGCGACAAAGTGCCCGGCTTTACCGGCACCATTTCCGATTTGGGTGGCCCGACGGCGAACATGTACCGTTTGGGTTGTTCCGATCCCCGCGCCGAGAAAAACTGCCGTCGTCCGTCGTGCATTTTCCCGAAAATCTGTGAGAAGCTGGATACTGACCACAAACACACCATAGATCTGTACCGCAAAGCCCGGGAAGTGAAAGGGATCAAGAAAGTGATGATCGCCTCGGGTGTGCGTTACGATCTGGCTATCGAATCACCGGAATACATCAAAGAGCTGGTGACACACCATGTGGGTGGTTATCTGAAAATCGCGCCTGAGCATACTGAAAAAGGCACGCTGGATCTGATGATGAAACCGGGCATGGGCACCTATGACCGCTTCAAGGAGCTGTTTGAAAAATACAGCGCCGAAGCCGGCAAGAAGCAGTATCTGATCCCGTACTTTATTTCGGCCCATCCGGGTTCAACCGATGACGACATGCTGCATCTGGCATTGTGGCTCAAGAAAAATGATTACCAGTGCGATCAGGTACAGAACTTCTACCCGTCGCCTATGTGTAATGCCACGGCCATGTATCACTCGGAAACGAACCCGCTGAAACGCGTTAAGTACAAACAACGGGAAGATCTGTTTGTAGCCAAAGGCGAGCGTCAGCGTCGTCTGCATAAAGCCTTGCTGCGTTACCATGATCCGGCTAACTGGCCGCTGATCCGTGAAGCCTTGATCAGCATGGGTAAAAAACACCTGATCGGCGACCGCGCCGACTGTCTGGTGCCCGCTGAAGGCAGCGACGCAGCCCTGACACCGGCAACCCGTCGCGGTTCAAGCCGGCACGGTGCCAAGCGCTTTGCCACTAAGCACCCGAATCAGCCGGATATCCGTAAAGACGGAACGGCAAAGCGTCAGGGTCCGGGTAAACCGAAAACCCAGGCTGGCAGCAACGCTCAGGGCAACGGCAAACCACAAAGCGCAGGCAAACGTCCGTCATCGCCGGGTAAGCCTCAGACTCGCGGTAAACCGTCAGCAAAACGTGGCGCACGGGCCTGATACTGAACCCAGCCGCTTTAAATAATGATCAAAAAGGCAAGAGCGATGCTCTTGCCTTTTTCATTTCAGGGGGAACTAACAGTGACTGACTGTTAAGCGACGACTTTCTCTGTCGAGACTGCTGCCGAGCCTTCGCTCATGAAGCTCTCATGCAGCGCACAAATTGCGCCGTGATAATCACTGTCTTTCACCACAAACTGCACATCAACGTTACGCAGAGAAGCGTGAGCAGCTTTAGGACTGATATCTTTATCCAGCAGGGACAATACACCCTGACTCATGGTTTTATTGGTATCGATAGCCGAACCAATAACCGAAATCAGCGCCACCATTTTTCCGGTAATCTTCGCCTTCGGATAACGCTTCTCTGCTTTGGACAGCACCTTGTTCTGGCTCGATGTACTGCCGTCCAGATAGTAAGTCACAGAGTTGGCGTTCATCTCTTTACTGATCAGCTGAACGTTCTCTTCGCGGATGATTTCCATCAGCTCATAGCTGACGTCTTCCACCTGGCCGACCATAGCCTGATCAAATAAATGCAGCGCAAAGACCTTATCCCGGCCGGCAATAATCTCGGCTTTACCCGTATTAGGCTGGTAATGCTGAGAAATTAGGGTGCCCGGATGTTCTGGTTCAAAGGTATTTTTTACCGCCAGCTCAATACCGGCACGACGAAGTCCTGAAGCGGCGTTAGGGTGAATCGCTTCCATACCCAGGTTAGCCAGCTGGTCAGCAACGTCATAGTTACTTTTTCCAATCGGGCGAACATGCTCAGGACCAACGATACGGGGGTCAGCGCTGCTCAGGTGATACTCTTTATGGATCACTGCGCGGCTGGCCTTGCTCAATACCGCCAGACGACTGAATGTCATCTCACTGTAACCGCGATCATAAGTCTTCATCAAACCTTCATCACAGTAGACATAGCCGGTGACGATTGGCAGTTCTTTGCTCAGATCGATATCTTTGATCGCATCCAGAATCACCGCATCCAGATCGCCCTGGACATTGTTCTCAGCGCCCCAGCCCGACAAATCAACAAAGCGAGAGTTAATACCCAGGTTATTCAGCATCAGCGTGGTATTAAAGGCAGAATGCGCTTCACCAATAGAAGACAGAAACTCGCGGATTTGAGGCAGATAACTGGTCAGAGAAAACTGTCCGTACTGACAGGTTTCCAGAATATTTTCGATACAGGTAATAGCGTTAGCAATACGCTCTTTGACAAAATTATCGGCACGGTTACGACAGAACAACTCAGGAAACATAGTGTCGTTAATCAGCAGCATACGCTGCTCCAGTGCTTTCAATTTCTCACGCCACACATCATTGCGTTCTGCAATGTAGCGGAAGATACCCGGCTCACCGGTTCGCTTGCATTCCAACAGTGCGTCAGTGATACCGCCATAGGCCGAAACAACAAACATACGTTGATAAGGATTGTCTGGATAGAGCAGGATATTGTCCATTACCGCATCGAACGCAGACATGGAAGTACCGCCAATCTTTTCAACGGTATGAGTCATGGTAACTCCTTTTATTTTCATCAGCTAAGCGAGAGCGCTTAGCCTGATGGTTTTGAAAGGCGGTTTGCACCGCCTTCCGGTAACCCTCAGGTTGATATCGCAAGGAGGGTTAATCACTTGCGTCAATACAGCTGCGATTATTCGGCTGCTGGGTAAACACCGTCTTTGTCGTGGACTTCCATGCCCGTCAGTGGCGGGTTAAACACACAAGCCATCACCATATCGACACCTTTATTGGCACGCAGTTGGTGTTCATCATGCTTGTCCAGCACATACAGGGTGCCAGGCTTGATCTCGTAAGTCTTGCCATCGGCTGTGGTCTGGATTTCCCCTTCACCCGATACGCAATACACAGATTCCAGATGGTTCTTGTAATGAATATGGGTATCGGTATTGGCAAAGATAGTGGTGATGTGGAACGAAAAGCCCATGTTGTCATCACGCAGCAGCATGCGGACACTTTCCCAGTTACCGTTTTCAGCCACTACCCGGCGTTCGCTGTTCTGGCACTCTTCAAGGGTGCGTACAATCATTCTTATTCTCCTTAAGACGCTTTCTTCATGCTGGATTTTGCATACTCAGCCACCGCTTTTTCAAAGATGTGCAGGCCTTTTTCCAGTTCCGCTTCACTGATAGTCAGCGGGCAGAAGAACTTCAGCACTTCATCATCCGGACCAGCGGTTTCGATAATCATGCCGTTTGCAAAACACAGCTTACCGATTGCACCCGCAAATTCACCATCGTGACAGGCAATACCCTGCATCAGACCGCGGCCTTTGATTTTTTCAAATACTGCCGGGTACTGCTTGAGTACTTTTTGCAATGTTACGTTCAGCTGGGCAGCGCGTGCATTGATGTGCTGCTCAAACTCGTCGTTGTGCCAGTAGGCTTCAATAGCGACTGCGGCTGTCACGAACGCGTGGTTGTTACCACGGAACGTACCGTTGTGCTCGCCCGGCAACCACTTATCCAGCTCCGGTTTCAGCAGTACCACCGCCATTGGCAAACCGTAACCACCGATAGATTTAGACAGGGTCACCATATCCGGTTTGATACCGGACGGCTCAAAGCTGAAGAAAGTACCGGTACGGCCACAACCTGCCTGAATGTCGTCGACAATCAGCAGAATGTCGTGACGTTTACAGATAGCGCTCAGGCGCTGTAACCACTCGTCGGAAGCCACGTTCAGACCACCCTCACCTTGTACGGTTTCGAGGATGACAGCAGCCGGTTTATCCAGGCCGCTGGAGTTATCAGTCAGCATAACTTCAAACAGTGCCAGACCGTCCAGGTCGGCGTAACCTTCATATGGCAGGCGGGTTACACCGCTCAATGCCATACCCGCACCACCACGGTGATGCTGGTTACCGGTAGCCGCCAGTGCACCGTAAGACACACCGTGGAAGCCGTTCGTGAAGGCAACAATGTTCTGGCGTCCTTTGACTTTACGCGCCAGTTTCAGTGCCGCTTCAACGGCGTTAGTACCGGTTGGACCAGTGAACTGTACTTTGTAGTCCAGACCACGAGGGGTCAGGATGTAATTCTTCAGGTTTTCAAGAAATGTCGCTTTTGCTTCGGAATGCATATCCAAACCGTGCGTCAGGCCATCTTGATCGATGTAATCCATCAGTGCTTTTTTCAGCACCGGGTTATTATGGCCATAGTTCAACGCACCAGCGCCTGCCAGGAAATCCAGGTAACGCTCGCCTTCGCTGGTGTTCAACCAGCAGCCCTTTGCGGATGAGAACACCACCGGGAAGTTTTTGGCGTAACATTGAACATTTGATTCCTGCGCATTAAAGATATTCATGACTTATCCTGTTTTGTCGTGATTTATTGTTTAAGTGGAATGCGATAGAGATATTCCGAGTCGTGTTCACCGTCGAAATGCTTCTCTTCATCGAGGAACAGCGAGACTTCACCTAAGTTACCGTTCGCCTGATCCACCTTCTTAAACAACGCCCAAGAGGCTTTATTGAGGCGGGTGATGGTCGTTTCGATACAGCGAATATCGCTGAGATCATCACGCGCCAGCAGTTGTTGAATCATCTTGAAAGCGAGCCCTTTACCACGCGCCTTCTCGCCGACAGCAACCTGCCATATAAACAGAGTGTTTTCCTTCTCAGGGACTCTGTAAGCCGAGACAAACCCTGCCATCTCACCGTCTGATTCAGCAACAATACATGTGTCTTTGAAGTGAGTGGTCTGCAGGAAATTGCAGTAAGAGGAGTTGGTGTCTAATGGGGGACAAGATTCGATCAGTGAATGCACTCGATTACCATCTGTTCGTTCCGGTTTTCGAAAAACAAACTCTTCCTGAGTCTTAGTCGATGTTTCTGGGTCTATTGCCCATGGTGCCATTGTAATCATTGGTCGCCACATTGTTTAGTGCTCTAATGAATTCAAAAACAATTATAGGGACTCGAATGATAAGATCAACCCCAATATTTATAACAAATCACTGATTATACCCATAAGTTATTGATATACATCCAGTTAATACCAGAAAATGATTACAAAGCTAATAATTACAGAACTAATCATATTGCTGTCATTAAAGCGACATCAAGCCACGATAAGTGAGATCTGCTGACCAGAAATGTTCAATTCAGTGGTGGGAAAAGAAGATAAGGACGTTTCAAGCCGCTGCCGTCAGACTCAGCGACTTGACGTTGAGAAGGAAAAAAATAAAGAATCCGTTAATTACCAGACATTACCTGGCAAGTTCCGTTGCCATAAAAACCGCAATAGCAATGACGGCACAGATCAGCATACCAATATACAGTTTTTTCTGATTTCGCTCGTCCAAAAATCGAGCCATGGCTACCGCCGCTGCAATCAGCAGAATTATCACTCCAAGTTTAAGCATGCCTCCCCCTGTTGATGTCTGTTAATCGCCTGATTGTTATATCAAGGATATGTCCGTCTGTGAAATTCACTGCCAACTCTTCAACTTAGCACCAATTACAGAATCAGGCTGTTGCCGCTTCCGTTTCTGTACCGATTGAACACATTTCTGCGCTGAGCACCTGGTTCTTACCCTGCGATTTCGCCTGATACAGCGCCCTGTCTGCAGACGAGATAGTCGATTCCATTCCCTTGTGTAAAGGAGCAACACCAATGCTGACGGTAATGGCGCAAGATGTGTCTTCATCAATATCAATACGGCTGGCCTCTACTTTTGCACGGAAATCATCCAATGTCTTCAGGGCTGTCTCTGTGTCTGGTGCTTCCATTAACACCGCAAACTCTTCCCCACCGTATCGACACAGGACTGCTTGTGCCGGAAAACTGTATTTCATCAGACTCGCTATGTTCAGAATGACTTCGTCGCCAAGCAAATGACCGTAGGTATCATTGACCGACTTAAAGTCATCTACATCAATCATGGCCAGAAAGTAGCCGGCGGCACTGTCCATCAGTTTCTGATCCATATGCTGACGAAGACTGTTCTTATTTTTCAGCCCCGACATCTGATCTTCACTGCGAATGTGCTGAGTCAATAGTATCTGATTCAATGCGCTGAGCGTGTAGTTGGCAATCATTTTGGCGAAAAATGGGTAAGCCGCACCGGGCTGGCATATATACAGCACACCGATCAGCTGACTTGCCGGGCGCTGGTAATCATTCTGTCTTGCGCTGTTGACTAAAGGCAGCCGTATACAGGGCTCGCTTGGCGCAATAAGGCGGACAATATCATCCTGCTCGGGCTTGCAGAATCGGCCAAGCTGCTGACAGCCAGCAATACGGCAAAGTAAATCTGCCGGCACATTTACCCGTAAGTTGTGATAGGCCTCTTCCAGCACCCCTTCATTGGCATTCATTACGAAAAGATACACTCGGCTACTGCCCATAGTATCGTTTAATAACGCAGACAGTTGCTCGTGCAGTTCATCGAATTCCTGCGCTTCAATTAACTGACCACCCACCTGATGAACGCGAGTATGCAGGTAGCCTGCCAGTAAAATAAAAAATACGACGACCAGAAAAGTGCCGCCCACAGCGCCCACTTTCAAAGCATTGGACGCAATTTCACTGTTGCTGGTGCCGGATAATAACACCCAGTTAAAATTATTGTTGGCATCGTAAACACTGAATTTATATTGATTATCATATTCGTAAGAAGGGATATTACCGTTACCATTGCCAGCCATGATTGTTGTCAGTAATTCGGGGTTTATACTGACAGAGTCTACGCCTAATCGTGCTTTATCGGGGTGAATAACAACTCTTCTCGTCTGCGGCTCAATCGCATAAACATAACCCTTCGTCATCGTTTTCAGATCGGAAAGATCATCGGACATCGCACCGGCATCAAGCTCAATAATGATCCTGACGTTTTTTTTCCCGGGTATCGCCAGTTTTTTCACCAGGGCAACGCACCACTTTTTGGTGCTGTTACTGTGATAAAAGTCAGACAGAAAAAGATCACCGATTTTCTGGCTTTCAGAATACCAGGGCCGGCGCTTTACCCGCTCATCAATCCCCGACAAACGAAATCCGTCTGTCCCGTAATAGTCTGAATCTACTAGTAATCCGACTTCCAGAAATTTATTCTGGTTGTTAACCACATAGTTAGCCGCATCAAGAAATGCCGGGATATTACCTGACCCTTTCAGGATCTCTGATAATAAAAATAACTGATTCGTTACCGCAATGTAATTCAGGTCTAAATACCCTTTCGCCACGTTCAAATTAGCCCGCGCCTGTGAGTATGCACTTTCCCGAATAGAACGATAATCTGAATAGCCTAAATACACCAGTGCTGACACCAGTAGAACAAGCAATGGAAGAACCATTTTAATCAAATACTTAGGCTTAAAGTTCATCTAAAATATCTATTGAATAAAACATCGGTCAAAATCTGAAAGTTGATGATTATATCTTAATCGCCGGATGCCTGTCGCAACCTAATTGACAAATAGCCACTGGTAGTAACACTTTACAACCGTTCCATTGCAATGAAGGAGTCACTGATACGACACCCGAATGTCATATAAAAAAATTAGTCTTATTTCTGACACTGATACCTTGATATAAGGGTTGAATCGACTATGGGAAACCACACCTACCGTACACTCTGGTTATCAGACATACACTTAGGGAACAGGGATTGTAAAGTCGACTATCTGTTGGATTTTTTATCCCGCTATCAGGCCGACACCCTGATACTGGTTGGTGACATCGTTGACCTCTGGTCGCTGAAATCGCGGTTTCACTGGCCGGAAAGCCACACCAAAGCTGTCCGCCTGTTACTGGAGCGAGCGGATCAGGGATGCCGGATCATCTATATTCCGGGCAACCACGACGAAGCCGTCCGCAAGTTTATTCAGTTTAATCTTGGCAATGTTGAACTGGCACACCGCTACATCCACACCAGCGCAAACGGCAACCGCATTCTGGCTCTTCATGGCGATGAATTCGACAGCATGGTTTGCCACAGCAAACTGACCTCCTTACTGGGCGATGCCGGTTACGATTTCCTTCTATTCTTAAATCGCTGGTTAAACAGCTACCGCCGCTTAACCCGGCAACCATACTGGTCTCTGGCCAGTTACCTGAAAAGCAAAGTCGAAAAGGCCAACCTGGCGATTGCCAGATTTCGCCATGCCGCTGTCACTATGGCCAAACACAAAGACGTCGATGCCATTGTCTGCGGCCACATACATCATCCGGAAATTACCGAGCAGGATGGCATCGTATACCTGAATGACGGGGATTGGATTGAAAACTGCACGTTTCTGGCCGAGCACCATGACGGCGTGATCGAACTGATTCAGTGGACGGAACAGGCAAAATGCCTCGACAGCACGGAACGGTTTAAGGTCAACCCTCAGATCACCAGCCTGTTTGACAAAGACACAGAGAAACAAAAAGAGAAGCAGAAAGAAAAAGTGGCCTGAAAAACGGCGGAGGCCTGAGCACTCCGCCGTAACAGTGTTTGTTACAGACAGCCTGCTATCAGGCTGTACTCACCAAACGTAATAACACCTGAACCGGGTGCTTCATCTTAATATGCTCAAAACGCTTTACCTGAGTTCGGCACGAATAACCGGTTGCCATGCAACGGTCGCCATCCAACTGTGCCAGATTCGGCTGCCAGCTGAGATTAAACACCCCTTTGGACGTCTCCAGCTTATCTTTCTCGTGACCAAAAGTGCCCGCCATGCCGCAACAGCCGACAGATACAGCTTTCATGCTGGCACCGAAGTGACGGAAAATGACCGCCCACTCTTTCTCAGCGTTTGGCATCTTGGTTTTCTCGGTACAGTGGGCGAATAAATACCACTCACTGTCAGTACGGGGCGCCAACGAGGTTATTTCACTCAGCAATGGCGTCAGCCATTCATGGGCTGTCATTACTTTGAAATCACCGCGCTTATCACCCAGCATTTCATTGTATTCATCGCGATAACAGAGCACCAAAGCCGGGTCGACACCAACCATAGGCATACCCAGCTCATCAAGCTGATTGAGGAAGTCGGCGGTGTTTTTCGCTGTTTTGGCAAACTGACGCAGGAAACCTTTGACATGCTGCGCCTTGCCGTTGGGCTTAAACGGCACCAGCATAGGTTTCTTACCGAGCTTTTCAATCAGATGGACAAAGTCGCGCACCACTTCCGCATCGTAGTAGCTGGTGAACGGGTCCTGCACAATCAGCACATACTGCTGCCGCTCTTCTTGAGACAAAGCCTGCAGCCACTGCAGATCAAACCGGGTTGCATGGCTGCCCGCCAGTCCCTGCATCAGCGTCGGCACCGACAGTTCAGGCATATCCACATAGCCGAGCACTTTCGCCGTCAAAGATTTTGACCAGCCGGGCCGCATTACGGCATTGACCAGTGACGGGGCTTTGGCCATAACCGGCAGATAACTTTCTACATAGCCAACCAGATAGTCTTTGGCGGGACGCTGGTAACGGCTGTAGTACATGTTAATGAAACGCGAGCGGAAACTCGGCACATCCACCTTGATCGGGCACTGACTGGCACAGGCTTTACACGCCAGACAGCCGTTCATGGCTTCCATCACTTCGTGCGAATAATCGTACGCTTTACGCTGAGATCCGAAGGTATTGCGGAAGCGATCGATGATTTGCTTCACCGTCGGCGACTTTTCCATCAGATCCTGTTCCAGCCGGACCGGGTCCACACCCTGATCGGCCAGTAAACGCAGCCATTCGCGAACTAGTCCGGCCCGCCCTTTCGGCGAATGACGGCGATCGGCACTGACTTTCATCGACGGGCACATGGGTGAGCTGGTGTCGTAGTTAAAACACAAGCCGTTGCCGTTACATTCCATCGCCTGCTTGAAGCTGTCTCTGACTTTCACCGGGATCTGGCGGTCAAAATAACCACGCTTTAAGCCATCCACTTTCACCAGTTCAGCATCGCTGTCTAGTGGGGTGCAGATCTTGCCCGGGTTCAGCCTGTTGTGTGGATCAAAAGCTGCTTTTATACGGCGCAGTTCGGTAAACAGCTCTTCACCGAAAAACTCAGGTCCGTATTCCGAACGGTAGCCTTTACCGTGCTCACCCCACATCAGACCGCCGTATTTGGCGACCAGCGCCACCACCTGATCGGAGATTTCCTTCATCATTTTTTCTTGCGCCGGATCGCACATGTCCAGCGCCGGACGCACATGCAGTACACCGGCATCGACATGACCGAACATGCCGTAATGCAGCTGTTTCTCATCCAGTAACTGGCGGAACTCAACAATGAAGTCAGCCAGATTTTCCGGTGGGACACAGGTATCTTCGGCAAAGGGAATCGGTTTCTGCCAGCCTTTGGCAGCCCCTAACAGACCCACGGCTTTTTTGCGCATGTTGTAGATCTTGTTGATGCTGTCCAGGTCGTCACAGACCTGAAAACCAATAATCCCCTGCTGACCAATTAAACTGTCCAGGCGCTCACCCAGTTGCTGTACCTGGCGCTTGACCAAATCAACATCATTACCGGCAAATTCAACAATATTGATGCCCTGCATGTCCTTACCCGGCACATCGGTGATCAAATCGCTGACGGTGTGCCAGACAATATCCTGCCGGGCCAGATTGAGGACTTTTGAATCCACGGTTTCGACGGACAGTGCCTGGGCTTCCACCATCACAGGCGCATTACGCAGCGCCGCATCAAAGCTGTCGTACTTAATATTTACCAGTGCCCGGGCTTTAGGGATGGGGGTAATATTGAGTTTGGCTTCGGCAATAAAGGCCAGCGAACCCTCGGCGCCACACAGCAGACGCGCCGGGTCGAAATGAGTCAGCGCGTCGTTGAACACATTTTTCAGATCATAACCGGTCAGAAAACGGTTAAGCGGCGGGAATTTATCCAGAATTTGCTGACGTTTTTCACGGCACACTTTCGCCGCCACACTGATGGCGTCAGCGACCTGGTCTTTTTGCTGCGCGATCCGGGCCAGCCCGTCTTGCGTCAAAGGTTCGGTATCCAGCACTGAGCCATCCACCAGTACCGCTTTCAGTGCCAGTACGTGATCTGAGGTTTTACCGTACTGCAGCGATCCCTGACCGGACGCATCCGTATTGACCATGCCGCCAATGGTCGCCCGGTTACTGGTGGACAAATCGGGGGAGAAAAAGAAACCATGAGGACGAAGCGCGTCATTGAGCTGGTCTTTGATCACCCCGGTCTGCACTCTGACCCAGCCTTCCTGCGGATTGATCTCAAGAATCTGGTTCATGTGGCGTGAAAGGTCGACGACGATACCCGGTGTCAGCGACTGACCGTTAGTCCCGGTGCCGCCTCCGCGTGGAGAAAAACTGACCTGCTGAAAAGCGGGCTGCTGGCCCACTTTTCCGACCAGCACCAAATCATCCACAGATTTAGGAAAGACGACAGCCTGAGGTAATTGCTGATAAATACTATTATCGGTTGCGACAGCCAGACGGCTGGCATAGGTACGTTCAACATCGCCAGAAAATCCTGCGTTTTCCAGCGCATCCAGATACGACAGTACGATGTCATCGATACTGTTCTCAAACGTCAGTGCGGGTAACATTGCTCTCCTTGTCCAGTTTTAGGCTATCCTGCTTTCACTGGCTCCATATTAATCCAGACAATTATGCCTGTTTGATATAATCGTTTGCGCTCACTTTACCGCACTCAAGTCATGAAACAAAGTGCCAGACACAGCTTACTGACAGGTTTCTGTTTGCTTTATCCGTAAGCTTGCCGGGACAGCGTCTTTAAGCCGTTTCCGGCTCAGCCAATAACTTCAGCATCACTGACGAACCCGCCACCAGCCAGACCGCCAGCAAAAATGCGCCGGCTGCACGCAGCCCCAGAATAATAAGGCTGACAGTACAGGCATTGACCATCACAGCAGAGAAGTAAGCGAACGCGCCAGACCCTGCCAACAGCACCAAAGCCACCGCAATATGCCGGTGCACAGACAGTGTCAGGCTTCTTTTAGGTAACACATCCAGACTGAGAAACACCCCCAGTGAGATGGCAAACAGATAGGTGTGCGCCGGCTGCAAGGTTAAGCCGGCCGCCACACCGGTAAGGACAGTAATCCCCAGCCACACCGACTTTCCCCGTATGGCGGTCGGGGTGATCAGCCGGGAGAACAGGATCAGCAGCAGAATGCCGATGACTATTGCCGCTACCGTATCGGAAATAAAGTGCACGCCAAACCAAACACGGGCCAGCGCCTGACCCAGGATCAGAGCGCTAACCACCAACAAGCCCGCCCCGGCGCGGAACCGTGATTTTCCTGCGCACAGTTTCAACCAGAACATTCCCCAGATAACAGTGGCTAACAGGGTATGCCCGCTCGGAAAACTGAACCCGTAGGCATTGCCGTTTTGCAGTGCCGGCACCAGATAAAACGGACGCGGCAGATTGAAAACTTGTTTCAGGCAGGTTGAGACCAGGATGGTAATCACGGTGGCGGCAAGCAACTGCAACATTGCAGTAGGTCCGAATAAGGAAGCAATAACAGCAATTAGCAAGAACACAAACCAGTATTCGCCGGAAAGATTCAGCAGCCACATCAGGCTGTCCAGCACAGATTTTGCGACATCCGGCAGGGCGTTACCCCAGTCCTTAAAGGCCTTGATCACAATCAGTTCAGCCTGATGAAATGCGCTTGCCCGGTCACTGATATCGGTATAAAAAACCACCTCGCTCTCTGGCGTTTCCATCATCCACTGATATAAGTAGGCAGTATCTTCGGGGTAGCGATATTCAGCGGATGCTAAAGACAGCGGTGACATCAGGTATACAGCTTTCACTTCCCGGCTGAAGTCCACCGCTTGCCAGGCTGCAATCTGCTGGCGCTGGTCGCTTTCCTCTTGTTCAGCAACCAGAATCGGTTGTGTCGTTACGCAAGCAAATATCGCCGCTCTGCCCCTGAACTGCAAAAGCTTTATCACGTCGACATCTAATCCGGTTTCTTCCAGCGCCTCTCTTCTGGCCGCCTCACTGGCAGTATCCTGACTGTCAATATAGCCGCCCGGAATGGATAACTTCTGAGTAATGACCTCAGACACCATGACCATCTGCTTACCATGCCGGATAACACAGGCTGCCCCAACAAGACTGGCAGGCTGTTCGTCATGCGGTTCAACGGAAACAACGCGCTGGTTGTTCACTTCTTCGGCATGCACATTCCACGAAAGAACAGCAAACAGAGAAGCGAACACGGTAAAAGCGAGCATGATAAAAGCAGACGGAAAAAGGGCACGCTGTCTGATCACTGAAAACCTTTCATTTTTAAACTATTACCTGTGGCAAGTTTATCAATACGGAGTATATGCGACCATTAAAATGCCATAAATGATCATGTTATGTTAATTTCATTTTATTGTTTCTGGTATCAGAGCTTTACCGCAACGTGAGAAATTCCCACAATACAGCGCATCCAATAAGCCGTTAAGACAATGATGACTCAAAATACGCCAACAGTGCTGGCGCCGGATTATTACCGCCACAACTTTGATTTCCTGCTGCGCAGTGTCCGGCAGCAATATCATGATCTATTGAGCCATAGCGAGCACTGGTGGCTGAATACTTACTCCCGGCTTACGCCCGATGCCAAACAGTTGTACATCCGAATGTTGTCCCGCAAGGGCAGATACTTTCGCGTCAGCAAACTCAGCTACCCTGAAATCCGGCATACAGAAAACGCCATTGAGGAGCTTCTGAGCAACAAATTTCTTACCTGCAATGAAGCAAACTGGCCGGTGGATGAGATCTTGGATTTATTCACCAAACCAGAACTGCTTAAGATCTATAGAGAGAAACACTCCCCTGATGCGCGCACAAATGACCAAGCGTTAAAGCAGGCCAGAAAAGCGGATCTCACCGCAGCCATACTCGCCACGTCACCGGCCATATCGGCATTCAACGAACCCATCATACATGTTGAACATCAGGCGCACCTGACAATCTTCTTACTGTTGTTTTTCGGCAACCAGTATCAGGATTTAAGCCAGTTTGTGCTGACTGATTTAGGCCTGCATATCTTTGAAAATTATCAGGTCGACCCGACAACCCGCCTGTTTCAGCAGCGACAGCACATACTGGAATGGCTGTCCCTTGAAGCCTTAGCGGCCGAATACGAACAGCTTTCACTCAGCAAAAGGGCCCAGGCAACGAGGCAATTTGCCGGTCGCCTGCCCGGCCCCTGCACATGGCCGCCGCTGGAACGGCGACGGCAACGATTGTTCAACCGGGTTGCCCGGGATCTTGAGCGCCTGGGCGAATATGATCTGGCGTTGTTTCTGTTTAATCACAGTGCGCTACCGCCCAGCCGCGAACGCCGGGTGCGGATACTGGAAAAACTGCAGCGCCACTCAACCGCTTTGGCCATCTGCCGGCAGATGTTGTCAGCGCCCTTTAATGAAGAAGAAGCCGAAGTCGGACAACGCCTGGCGCATAAACTCAGCCGTACACTAAACCTGCCGGTAACACAGGCGATCAAAGACACTTTTACGCTGGAGACACTCACACTGCCTGCCAGTGGAGAACGTGTCGAGTTAGCCGTTGCTAACCATTACCGGCAAGCGGGATGGCGTGTTCACTACACCGAAAATGCCCTGATATGCGGGTTATTTGGCCTGGCATTCTGGGACATTATTTTTGCCTCTGTTTCCGGGGCCTTTCTTAACCCCTTCCAGCGGGCGCCCCGCGATATGTACCACAGTGAATTTTCAGAGCGCCGGCGTGACATGCTCACAGCCCGCCTCAATGCTATCCGCACAGAAAGCTGGAACCACTGGCTGGCTGTTTATCAGCAAAAACAAGGAATCACTAACGACTGGGTAAACTGGGCTATTCTGACGCCAGCGCTGGTTGAGGAGACGGTATCTTGCTTAAACGGCGAGCAACTGTATGCCATGCTGTCACGCCTGTTGTTCGATCCACGCCATAATCGCAGCGGCCAGCCTGACTTGGTAATGTTCAAAAGCGGGCATATTCAGTGGGTCGAAGTGAAAGGGCCGGGTGATACCCTGCAGGCCAATCAGAAGCGCTGGCTGCGGCTGTTTCAGCAACTGGGACTGGATGCCAGAGTGAACCATGTTGTCTGGCAAATGTGAACTGAATCAAGGATGGTAAAAATGACGTCAATTTTTAGAAAACAAAAGGGTTCAAATAGTCGTTTACTGAGAGTATAAGCTAAGCTCTAATCACAAGAAGTACAGAAAAGTGGGTGGCGATCATGCAAGCGACGAGAACAATCAATAAAGTCCGCTACGGTCGGAAATCCGGGCCCATGACTGCTTACATTTACCGCGATAATCTTGCTGAACTTAACCCTTTCGTGCTCTGGGATCATTTTGACGCCAATGGCATCAAGCAGGAAACCGGGCTCGACTATCACGGCCATTCCGGCATTGAAGCGTTCAGTTACCCGGTAACGGGCACCCTGCATCATATCGATTCCTGCGGCTGCACTGTGACAATGCAAACAGGCGATCTTCAAATCATGACATCCGGCAACGGTGTCGTTCACAAAGATACCATGCAGCCTCTCGGCGGCCGTGCTGAATCCTTCGCACTCTGGACTGCCTTACCAGCCGGGGAGCAGGAAATGGCCGATGCCTCCAGCCAGTATGCTTGCACCCAGAATCTGCCACTGGTAGAAGAAACGGATGCAACAACCAAGGTGCTGATCGGCCAGTACAAAGAGGCCATCAGCCCCATAGCGTCCAGCATACCTGTGACTTACCTGGATATTATGATTTCGCCTTACGGTGGCTGGTACTGGGAGCCGGATGAAAAGTTGGTCGCCGGTTTTGTCTATCTGCGCTCAGGATCGGTATACATAGGGGCAAACCAGCTTTATCCGCAGCAAATGGGAATCCTGAAACCGTCCGCTTTACCCATACATATCAAAACCAGCCAGAAAGGAGCCCGCTTATTTCTGGTGTTAGGCCAGCCGCTCAAACAACCTTTGCTCAGCTCCGGGGCTTCGGTGCATTCCAACCAGGAAAATATGCATCTGGCCTGTGACAAGATCGCCAAACTGATGGGCGGTAAAGTCGGCTCTGAAATCAGTTCCTGAGCAGGCCGAAAGTGTTTACTGCCTGCTCCGCTGATACAGCCCGCCCCTTCTTCGATTATGTGTGACTCATCGTCAGGTGTTGCTAACTGTGCGTTGTTATTTAAGCGCTTCTGTGACCTATCTTGCAGGTGCCGTTTGAATGGAACCACACTGCCTGGGTTTTCTTTCTGGCGATCAGTAAGGGGCCATCATCAAAAAACAGGAAGTTTTTCCAGTTACGCTTAAACACCCCCCAGCTTGTCTCAATCAGGTTATATTTTTCATAACAAAAATAGACGGGGGTGTTGTCTTCCCAATCAAGGAAGTCTGCTAATACCTCAGGTAATGCCGGTTCATCGTCATCCCACGCTGCCTGCCACTCGACAGTCTCTGTCCAGTTTTTATCCTCGCCGACCCAGTCACCCTTGCCGAAGTGATCCGAGTCCGGGCTCTGGCTGCTGATATGCTCGCGCCATAATGTGGCCGATCTGGCCTGGGACAAAGGCTTAATCTGTACCAGATCCTCAGCCGGAACTGGCATAGAAGCATGAGTGAAAATCCATTTACGGGAATAAGTGTTAATGTCGATGTAATGCATTATCTGATTCAGAATAAAGTGAGACCGGGAAATGTACCGCAGATAAGGCTTTGATGCCAGAACCAGGCTATCAATGAGAAATATTATAGGTAGTTACCTCCGGGTCGATCCCGGAGCCGACAAGGGTCAGATCCCAGCAGGCCTGACCCGGTCACGTCACTCATTCATTCCGGTTACTTGGCGTTCCAGAAATTACTGACCCAGCCACCCGCCTGATCATCATAATGATTACCACTGAACAAGTGCGTCTCTTCGCTATGAGGATCCGCCGACCTGGATTCCAGTAACTGGTGGATATGGTTTGCCATTGGATCACTGCTGCCTTCAAGCTGCTTTCTTATCGCGACCTCCTTTATTATTTGCAGCCGATAGACACCATTTGCCTTTTTCATCCTGTCCTCCTGCTCATGGGTTGAACCTTAATAATGCTCACTTTTTACAAGCTATGTACCTCAAGGGCCCATAAAACATAGGTTCCCATCCTAAAAGCGTCAAATTTCCGACACCAGGATGTCACATTGCTTTGCTAAGGCAGGCGACATGACTCACCAGAGATCAACCAATTATGCAGCCATACCGGTTGTTATCTTGCCAGCTACACTTAACATTTACGCTAAGCCACTGAATTTACTGACTGAGAAATGACATAAAAACTTCATAAATCAGATATGCTGCGAAGACACTTTATCAGGCATGCTTTACCGGAAAACCAGCCACATATCGCACACCGGTAGCAGTCACCGGCGCAACGGCTAAAAATAAGTGTCTCATCTGTGGATTGCTTGCACAGTTCAATTAACATAACCAGACATATTGGTTACGCTTAAATAGGCCTTATTATTGGGCTAGGTACCACTGGGGAGGTTTCGTGAAAAGACTTACTCTGTCTGCATTGCTGCCGCTTTGCCTGGCATCTTCTAACCTTATGGCTTCCCCGCCCGTTGAGTGGCATCAGTGCGTGAAAACGCTGACCTACGATCTCTTCTACGGTAGCCATAAAATCGGTTATTTCGAGCGCAAGTTAAGCTGGCAGGACAATCAACGCGTTGAAATCCAGTCCACCAGCCGTCTGTCAGCCATAGTGGCGAAAACCCATTACCAGCAGCAAACCCGTGTAGTCTGGTCCGACGTTAAAAACTCGTTTCTCACACAATCTTTTCATAGGAATATCACAGGATTACTTGATGGCGAGACACGCGGCAGCTTCAATCAGGATGGCACCCGCTCAGACATTATCACTGATGGTGAGAAACTCAGCTTTAACAGTAATGACCTGCCGTTGCTGGATATAGAAGCCGTTGCCAGCCAGATGCGGCTGAACCTGATTCAGGGCAAACAGACTTTTGATTTCAAGATGCAGGAGTCAGACGAGGTGAATCACTACTTTTTCAGAGTCGCAGGTAAAGAAAAACTACAAACCAATTACGGCAGTGTCGAGACCATACGGGTTGAGCAAATCAAAAAGCCCGACCGGGAAGTCAAATTCTGGTTCTCACCCGAGCTGGACTATCAACTGGTTCGCGGCACTTATAAGCGCAAAATTCTCGATTTAAAAGCCGTACTGCGCACGAAACGGGAAGTCTGCCCGCAAAGTTATTTCAGCAACAATCTTGATGAGATGACAGTCAACACAGTCACTGATCAGAAATAGCCGGCGTGCCGCGGCTATTTCTGGAACGCTTTACCGCCAATCATTTTAAAGGCAGGCGTGCCTCGTATCAGGGTATCGCGGGCAAACACTTGCTCACAATTCGGGCACTGGCAGGGTAAAAGCGTATAATCTTTCACGATTCTTTCTTTGAAACACTTCACCAGTGCCCCCTTTCCCCCTTTGCGGTACTTAAACAGACGCGTACGGCACTGGCTGCAGAAAATCTCAACTGTGGTGTCCGGCCCTTTCTTACTGGGCTTAGCCATGAATCCGCGCCGGAGAGATCAAACGGTCAATCACGGGAATATGCACATCTTCCACCCCGGCCAGATTGCCGTATTTCGGCGATTCACGGTCGTTTTCCAGCGGATGATGCCAGCCGAACGTGGTTTCAATAAACGTCTTTGCGAACGCATCGGAAATGCTCAGGCACCCCGCCAGCACTGTGTCGACGTAGGTCTGCATAATAGGTTGATTCGCGCAGGGAGGCGCTGGATTGGCTTTCACATACACCCAGACAGGCGCATCAAATTGCAGAATGCCATTGTGAGTGATCAGTGACGGATCCACTTCCACACGAGAATAACCCCGCTCCCGGCGGTCGAAATGCGCCAGTGTGTTATCTTCCACTTTCAGCAGCACGCCGTTACATCGGCCTTCGCCCAGCGACGCGACCAAAGGCGAGATGGCATAACTGCCATCGACTTTGCCCCAATGGCGCTGCAAGCCCTCTACCACAGCCGGGACAGCCTGTCCTGTCTGCCCGGTCAGCTGGCGAGACGCGCGATTGATTAAGCTACCGTAGCCGAAGATAAACATGGTTTCCTCCCTCGAAATTCACCGGATTAACGACCTGGCCAGTCTGGGTTGCCTAATATGGCAACCCGAAAAAGTGTGAGAAGCGCTGCCAGGCTTTTCGCAATGATACCAAATCGCCACGAATAAATCGGATGTCTTTTCCGGGACGCGCCTGTGCCAGACGAGAAAGATCGATCCTGGCAACACAGCCGAGCTTAGGGTAACCGCCTAACGTCTGCCGGTCGTTGAGCAGCACAATCGGCTGACCATTGGGCGGGATCTGCACCGCCCCCAGCGCAATGCCTTCCGAAACAATACCCGGCGGGCCACCGAGTATGGCATTGCCTTCCAGACGGCATCCCATCCGGTCGCTCTCGGGTTTCACGTGGTAATGGTTATCGAAAAACTGGTTCCGGGCCTCGGGTGAGAAATAATCCCACTGAGACGAAGCCAGCAGATGAAGTTCAATCCGCTTGTCATAATCGGGAATGAAACGAGGCGGTACATAGCGCGGACTGTGGCGCACTAAGCTGGCCTGAATCGGTAGCTTGTCACCTTTTTGTAGCGGACGCCCTTCCACGCCGCCTATCTGATTACGCACAACAGTTGAGCGGCTGCCGAGCACGCTTGGCGTGTGAATGCCTCCTTGAACAGCCAGATACGCACGCAGCCCTGATCGGGCATAACCAAGCTGCAGCGTCTGCCCTTTTCGCATCATAAAAGTCTTCCAGGTATAAACCGGTTCACCATCCAGACTGGCCTGCATGTCCGCCCCCGTCAGGGCGCATTCAATATCGGCATGGGCCTTAAAGCTGGCCTGACCCAAAGTGATCTCCAGCTGCGCACAATCCATCGGATTACCCAGCAAGTAATTGGCCCAGCAGTAGGCATGCATATCGGCGGCACCTCCCTGGCTCAGGCCATGACTGGCAACGCCCAGACGTCCCGTATCCTGAACCAGTGTCAGCGTACCTGGCCGTATTACTTCCAGTGTGGCCATATTTCACCTCCCAGCGACTTAAAGGTTGAGCGATCGACGGGCTGAAAGCGTACCTGATCCCCGACAGAGAAAGGCGTCATCGGCTCCCGTTCAGGGTTGAATAATGACTTGGGGCAGTTACCAATGATTTGCCAGCCGCCGGGTGACTGCGCCGGATAAACGGCCGTCTGACGATCGGCTATCCCGACACTGCCCGGCGCAAGGCTTAATCTGGGTTCGGCATGACGCGGCATGGCAATGGCTTCATCAACACTGGCCAGAAACGCAAATCCCGGCGCAAAACCGATAGCACACACGGTGTAGATTTGCTGGCTGTGCAGCGCAATCACCTGCTCCACACTCAGCCCCTTAGCTTCTGCCAGAGGAATGAGATCCGGCCCGACATCGGGATGATAATAAACCGGCAGTTCGATCACCTTCCCCACAGCCGACACAGGTTTATCCTGCCACTGGCTGTGGCAGAGGCTGATACGCTCTCTGAGCAACCGCTCGGTAATCTGATCCGGGTGAAAATGAATCAGGATAGAGGTGTAAGAAGGCACAATTTCAATCAGCTGGTGCGGAAAATCAGCCTGGATCTGGCTGACCAGCCTTCCTATCAAAGGGGTAAGGCTCAGATCTATCTCATCTGCCAGATGGACCATGAGGCAGGTTTCGGACACTGAATCAAAACGAATCATAACGCCATCGCCTTTCTGATATCAGCGATGGTAGCAATTGATTCCGGGTTATCCCCGTGTACGCACAGGGTATCGGCATGCAGAGCAAGAATCGTCCCGCTGTGTGTGGTCACTGTGCCTGAAGCCAGCTCCATGGCCTGCTGCTGAATTCTGGCCGGGTCATGATGCACGGCCCCCGGCTGGCTGCGCGCGACCAGACTGCCTGCTTCATCGTATGCCCGGTCGGCAAAGGCTTCGAACAGCAAGGGCACACCGAATGCCTGCGCGGCGGTTTTCGTCTCGCTGTTATCAGCCCTGGCCAGCACCATAAGGCTCAGCGGTGATGACCGCAGGCGGTTCATGGCAGCGAGCGCCTGCAAAATGGCGTTCAGCACCTCAGGTTTGGCCATCATGTCGTGATAAAGCGCGCCATGCGGTTTGACATAAGACACGCTGCTGCCATGCAACTGGCAAACAGCGTCAAGGGCGCCGGTCTGGTAGGCCACCAGGTGAGTGATGGCCGCCGGGCTGTGCGGAATACTGCGCCGGCCAAAACCCGGTTTATCGTCGTAACCGGGGTGCGCACCTACCGTCACCTGATGTTCCACCGCACAGGCCACGGTGTCAGACATAATATCCGGATCAGAAGCGTGGAAGCCGCAGGCAATGTTTGCCATATCCACCCAGGGCATGACCGCCTTGTCATCGCCCATTTGCCAGCTTCCGTAACTTTCACCCATATCACAGTTCAGTTTCATGCGAATCCTTAGCACTCGTTCATGTCATCATCCTACCTGATTAAATTATAACGAGTTTGTCAAAGATTCACCGCCATTCACCCATTTGTTCTGTGACCCGGCAACCGATCAGGCACATGACTGACATCAGAGCCTGAACTGACTTCGAACCTGTCCGCCATCTGGTGCAACCGGGAAATGGCATTCTGAACCAGCACAGTGCGGCGACTGAGCTGTTGTGATGAGCGGGTCAGCAGCTCAGTGGAATGCTGAGCGGCCTGCGCTGTGTCGTGATGGCGCTCGCTGTTGCCTGCCAGCTGATTGATCACCTCAAACATGGCTTCAACCGCCTGCCGCATCTGCTGGTTACGCTCTCCGGCATCAATCACGACTGTGCTCTGCTCCACATCCCGGATACCCTGCTCCATCGATTGCACGGCCACAGCCGATTCAAGACGCAGTTTCTCCATTAACGAACCGATATGGTTGGCCGCCTCTGACGTGCGGCTTGCCAACTGGCGCACTTCATCCGCCACCACAGAGAAGCCGCGGCCATGATCGCCGGCCCTTGCCGCTTCAATCGCCGCATTCAGAGCCAGCAGATTGGTCTGCGCCGTGATGTCGGTGATCAGCTTTACGATATCGCCAATCTGACTCATTTCGTTGTTTACCCCATTCACACTCTGTGCTGAACGCTCGACAACACCTTTGATATTGTTGGTATTGGCTAACGCCTGCTGGTACTCCTGCTCTGCTTCCACCACCACCAGGTGCATGACATCCTGCATCTGATGCGCCGACACAGATGCAGAGCTGATATCGCTCTGCTGGCTACCGGCAAGATTCAGCATCGCTGCAATCGCGCTTGAGGTGTCATTCGCTGCGCCGTCCATCCGCTCACAACGGCGAAGCATGGACTCACTGACTTCCCGGACTTCGTTTGCCGCGTGTATCATTTCACTGATCACCCCATCCAGATTGTCGATGAAACTGTTGATCCAGCGCCCCATCTCACCGGTTTCATCGGGTTTAAAGCGTTCGGCATTCAATCGCTGCTGCAGATTCCCGTCGCCTTCCGCAAGCGCCTGAATCACTGAGGTCATTTCCTGCATTTGCTTCACCAGCGGGCCAGAAGCCGTCAGGCGAAATACCAGTAAGCTCAGCAAGGCGGTCAGTGCGCCCAGGCCCGCCTGAGCCAAGGGACCCAGCCCCTGAGTCACGCTCATCAGCATAGGGAAGAAAATCGCGGCCGCGCTGCACATGAAAAAGGTGTTGCTGAGCCGGTAATGCAAAGATCGGTGACGATACACTTCCTCCAGATCGGCTTCACACATCATGCCCCAGCGATCCGGCGAGCCCGGCAGTTGAAAAGTCACCCCTTTGCCAATCACTGGAATGTGGCGATAGTCTGAATAGCCGGGATAGGACACGAACAGATTTTGTCCGTGCCGGATTGTCTCCCTGACCCCCGGATGCAGCTCTCCGGTGGCCGGATCGGTAAAGCGGATCTCAAACTCAGTATGCCGGTTGACCCTGACCGTGCCGTACTGGGTATGAATACCGGATTTCAGATTTTCGCCGTGGGAGAAGGTATCGTCTTCAAAACGTGAGCGTGACAGAGCCGTACCCGGCAGCAGTTGCGGATCAAACGCAGACTCCACCATGAAAATATAGTTATCGCCCGATTCAGGATAGATGTGTCCGGCTTCGCGCTGAATTAAATCACTGATGACATCATTTGGCAGCCTGGCACACAAGCACCCCTGAACCTGTGTGGTACCGTCTGCCAGCGTGACAGTTACCGGCTGATAGAACATCAGGGTCACTGCGTCATGAAAAGAAGAGGTGGTGCGACCCAGCCGCTCTGTCACTGGATCAACATAAGGGCCGTGCAGAAAACGCGCCCTGAGCCCGTTCTGCAGCGCCTTCTGCGCCACCAGTGTTTGCCCTTTGTGGCCCTGATGGGTCGAGGTGCTGACAAGGCCATGACTGTCAGTGATAAACAACTCAGAAAAGTGCGCCGCCCGTCCTTTAAGCCTGCGCAACGCGTCATCGCGTTCATCCTCGGGTTTGGTGGCCAGATACAAGGCCGCATCCTGTAAGAACAGCCATTGGTTCTCCACCCAGGTTTCTAAAATTCTCACCCGTGTCTGTGCCACACTGGTAAAGGTTTGTTGCAAATCATCCTGACGCTTGCGGTTGAGCCAGCAAGCCCGTCGCATTGCCAGTTTTCCCGAACGCCCCCAAACGGGTAACCAACGTTTTTCCTGAGCGGACAAATCCATGGTGCAAACTCCCTGCATCTTGTCTTTTTGTGTCGTGTCTGTCGTAACTTATTGTTGTTTATATCAACAGATTGCAATTTCAGTGCCACTGAAATTGATTGTTACAGAGGGGAATTGCTCGATATTTGCACGAACAATGCACCAATACAGTTCAACAAGAACAGCTGTGCATCTTTAGGGTGCAATACAATGATTTTATGGGGGAAAGGAAAAGGCAGACTCACTGAGTCTGCCTTGGGTCTTACACAGGTTAAAAGAAACGTGTGACTGCTAGAGAATTTTTGACAGAAATTGCGCCAGCCGCGGATGCTTGGGCGAATCAAAAAAGTTCTCGGGCGAGTCACTGACCAGCAACTCACCGTCTTCCATAAACAGCACCCGATCGGCCACTTCACGGGCAAAGCCCATCTCGTGCGTCACCACTACCATGGTCATGCCTTCTGCGGCCAGATCCTTCATCACATCCAGCACCTCGCCGACCATTTCAGGATCGAGCGCAGAGGTGGGTTCGTCGAACAGCATCACGTCCGGCCGCATAGCCAGAGCCCGGGCAATAGCGACGCGTTGTTGCTGACCACCGGATAACTGCGACGGATAGACATTCATTTTATCCGCCAGACCGACCCGCCTAAGCAGTTTTTCGGCTTCCGGCTCTACATCCGCTTTCGTGCGCCCCCTGACTTTCTGCGGTGCCAGCATCACATTGCCTTTTACCGTTTTATGGGGAAACAGATTAAACGACTGGAATACCATGCCAACGTTCGCACGCAATTCATTGATATTGGTGCTTTTGGCGTACATGTTCATGCCATCAATCTGAATCTGACCTGAGGTAATCACTTCCAGCTGGTTCAGCGTGCGCAGAAAGGTGGATTTACCCGAGCCAGACGGCCCGATGATGACCACCACCTCGCCACGTTTCACCGTTGCACTGACATCTTTCAGTGCATGGCACAGATTGGGGTAAATTTTATTGACCTTGTCGGCGACTATCATGTCATCGCCCTGATATGTATTAGTCACTGCTCGCCAACCTCTTCTCAATTCGCTGCACGGCCCACGACAGGCTGGTCGTCAGGAGCAAATACAGTCCTGCCACCACAAACCACACCTCAAACGTGGCGAAACTGCCGCTGATGACCTCGCGGCCGGCCTTGGTCAAATCGGTGATAGAAATAACCGACACCAGCGATGAATCTTTGATCAGCGTAATTAACTGACCCGCCATTGGTGGCAAAGTGCGTTTAAAGGCCTGCGGCAGGATGACATACATCATTGCCTTAGGGTAACTCATGCCCAGAGAGCGGGCTGCTTCCATCTGCCCCGGCGGAATCGACTGAATACCGGCCCGGATAATTTCCGCAATGTAAGCGCCGGTGAAAATGGACAGCGCCACCACACCCGCGGTAAAACGTTCCAGATCGAAAATCGTACCCAGGAAAAAGTACACGATGAAAATTTGCACCAGTAACGGTGTGCCGCGGATAATTTCGACGTACAGGAAAGCCAGATTTTTGGTTACAGGATTATGCGATATCCGCATCAATCCGGCCATCAGGCCCAGAATAATGGCGAAGAACAGTGACAGAACCGAGATTTTGAGGGTCACCCACAAGCCAAGAGTGACAGGACCAATGGTCCACTGATCGCTGCTGGCAATCACATCACCTTCAAAAACCAAATCGCCCTGTTGCACCAGGCGGGCATCATAAGCTGGGATCTGCTGAGGCACATTACTGTAGTCAAGGTTGATGGTAATTGAGTTATCAGCGTTAATTTGAACGGTACCATCCCCCTGCGCCCTGAACTCTTTAGGGGTGGTATCCACGATGAATGGCAAAACACGGTGCCATTGCCAGTTGTAATTGATGCTTTGCGAAGCCTGATACAGCCCCGTCATCAGCAGCGCCAGGATGACGACAAATACAGTTTGCCAGAGCCACCGGTTAGACGTCCTAATCATATACTTCTTCCTTAGGCGTGTCGGAATGAGAAAACAGCGGGAACGCACGGCTGGCCCAGCGGCCAGCCGTTATCAGGTTTTATTGCACCTGGCTCAGCCAGCTGTTGTCTTTAAACCACTTGTCGTAGATTCGCTCATAGGTTCCGTCGCCTTTGATCTGGCGCAGGAAGTTATTAAGGAAGTTCAGCATGTCCATATCGCCCTGGGCGACTGCCCAGCCTAATGGCTCATAGGTGAATGGCTGCTCAAGGTGAACCACTTTGCCTGAGTTCTGCGAGGCATAAATGGCGTTAAACGGCATGTCGTAAATAAAGGCATCCGCTTTGCCGTTTGCCACTTCCAGCACAGCATCAGACTGGGTTTCAAACACATTGAGCTTAGCTTTGCTGATCATACGCTTGATCGCTTGCTCACCTGTAGTGCCAAGCTTAGTCGCAATGGTGTACTTGCTGTCGTTCAGGTCTTTATAACTTTTGATCTTACCTTCAAGCTCAGGATTGAGCAGAATAGTCTGACCCACAATGATGTAGGGTTCTGCGAAGTTTACGCGCATATTACGTTGCGCGTTAATGGTCATACCCGCATTAATGATGTGACACTTACCGGTCAGAAGAGTGGGGATAATACCGTCCCAGGCGGTGTTGACCGGCACATATTTCACCCCCATCTGGCGGGCCATCATTTTACCGATATCAATATCAAAACCAACAAAAGAGCCGTTTTTGCTTTTCATTTCAAACGGCATATAACCTGCGTCAAAACACACGCGAAGTTCGCCGGTTTTCACAATATCGTCCATTACCGGGCCAGCAGTGGCAGACACTGACGTGCCTAACAATGCACAAGCTGCCACAATACCGCTTACGAATTTACGCATAGACATCCTTGTATCCTTATCGTTATCAAAATGCTGATGTATCGAACTAATACGAGGATGGTTATAGCAAATTAAATCTTGCAAACTCAATTGAGATTGAACAGAAAACAATCAGGGCAAATATCAGGATTCTGCCACTTTATGGCATAAACAAACGCAAATATGGCATTAATCAGCACTAAGTCACGACTGAAATCTGGAAAGGCAGCACAGATCGCGGAAGTCACAGCCAATCACAATGGATGATATTTTAGTTGATTATTTGACAGTGGGCTCATTATTAACAAATTTAACACCACAGATGACAGGAAAACCTAACGATACGGCAGACACATAAATAAGAATATTATAAATCCAGATATGTGACACACAGTTCATTAATATCAATACTGTCAGGCATTTCATTCAGCGTTTTAGCTACAGCTCTGTCCTGTATGCCTTCAATAATACGCAGACCCGAACCTTCATCCGCCCTCAGCGCATTCACACTGTCGTCACTTAAAAACAGCAGCCATAAAATACCATAGAATGTATGAATACGACTGACATCTTCTCTGGTATAAACCTCTTTACCCTCACCTTCAATCGTGACTTTACTGCGCACTTCAGACAGCCAGTAGGTCGGAAATAATCCTAAGGTATAAGTCGAAATAATACCGGAAATATTTTCATCAGCGTAGTCATTGACTGCGTCGGTATACACTTTCATTTCATAATAGGCCGGCGTATACCGGCATTGATCAATATAGGTATCAACAACGACATCTTCCAGGTCGCCTCCTACATAGCCGGCACAACCCTGAAGCATGAATAAAGTAGTGAGGCTGGACAGGGTCTTTTTCATATTAACTCTTCCCAACAGAAGCCGGGTCAGCAGATAAAAGTGTGTTGCATATCTTAACGATAGTTAAAAGCAGTGCAAATAAAAGCAGGTATGCTGGGAGGTTGTTCAAAAAAAAGCCGCATAACAACAGTGTCCGACATTCAGGAGCACCTCTTGCTGCGGCTTTTTCCAACAATAATGAGAAACTTACTTCTCTACACGGTTCATATATTTGTGTTCCAGTGTATTCACACGAATGCGATCACCGGTAGCAATATACTCTGGCACTTGAACCGATAAGCCAGTGCTCAGCACAGCAGGTTTTGTCCGGGCGCTGGCAGAAGCTCCTTTGATTGAAGGGTCGGTTTCTACAATTTCCAAATCGACTGTAGACGGCAATTCCAGCGCAACCGGCGCGCCATTGACCACCAACACATGCAGTCCCTGAATGTCTTCAGTAATGAACAGCAACTCTTCTTCAATCACATCTTTGTGGAAGTGATACGGGGTGTAATCCTCATTGTCCATGAAGACATACTCTTCACCGTCAATGTAAGAGAAAGACGCGGCATGGCGACTAAAGTCTGCCAGTGTGATGATGTCATCGGCTTTGAAGCTCACATCCGCTTTCGCGTTGGTTGCCACATCATACATACGCATACGGTAAAGGCTGCTACCTGCGCGGCCACTCGGTGTTAACTTGCTAATGTCTTTAACAAAGTACACCTTACCTTCGTGTTCAATAGCTGCAGACTTTTTAATATCACTTGCCTTTGGCATAGTCATAAACTCCAGATAGACATTTGTCGCGAGAAAATAGCACGAAACGGCATGAAGACAAGTAGGCAACGCAGAAAAAAGAGGAGCTTTTCAAAGAAAAATAGCCGCTTTGCCTGAGGGGAAAGCAAAGCGGCCGGTTAACCCTGTTATTGCTGAGCGCTTACGCCAGATTCATCACAATCCGGCCTGTGATTTCGCCTTTCACCATGTCGTCAAAAATCTCGTTAATGTCTTCCAGCGCCTTCACTTCAGTAATGGCTTTCACCTTGCCTTCCGCGGCAAATTGCAGGCATTCCTGTAAGTCCTGACGCGTGCCGACAATCGAGCCAATCACTTTAATGCCATTCAGTACGGTATCAAAGATAGGTATCGGCATGTCTTCAGGCGGCAGGCCCACCAGCACACAGCTGCCACCGCGGCGCACCGAACGGTAAGCTTCTTCAAACGCAGGCTTGGACACTGCCGTACACACAACACCATGCGCGCCTCCCACCAGTCGGTGAATCGCTTCGGACGGTTTTTCTTGCATAAAATCGATACAGTGCACAGCACCCAGTTCTTTCGCCAGCGCCATTTTCTCGGCGCCGGTATCCACCGCGATGACGTTCATTCCCATGGCTTTGGCATACTGAACCGCCAGATGACCTAAACCACCTACACCTATAATAGCAACCCACTGGCCAGGTTTGACCTCTGTCACTTTCAGCGCTTTGTAAGTGGTCACCCCCGCGCAGAACAAAGGCGCAGCATCAACATAAGACAGCCCGTCCGGAATTTTCACCACATACTCACCATGAGCCAGGCAGTACTCGGCATAGCCACCGTCGACAGAATAGCCGGCATTTTGCTGATCCAGGCATAAGGTTTCACGGCCAGATAAACAATACTCACAATGACCGCACGCCGAATACAGCCAGGGCACACCCACCCGATCACCTAACTTGAGATGATGAATTTCGCTGCCCACCTGGACAATTTCGCCGACCCCTTCATGGCCCGGCACCAGAGGCATTTTGGGTTTCACCGGCCAGTCGCCGTGACAGGCATGTAAATCGGTATGACACACCCCACAGGCATGAATTTTCACCAGTATGTCACGGGGTTTGACAGCAGGCAGGGGAATATCTTTGATTTCCAGTTTCCCTTTGAATTCATTCACAACAGCGGCTTTCATGACTGCGACTCCTTATGAGTGGTTAAGCAGCCATTGTTGGTGAAAAATTCACCCAGTTTATAGATCTGGATCAATATTCATCTAATTGAATAATGTTTTGTTGCCCAGGAGGACAAAAGTGTGAATGCTGACACCAGCTAATGAGCCCTGAACCGCGGTTTACTTTATTCCAGCTGATGACAAAAGTGTTTCAACGCGATACCGCAACATCATCAGGTTTTTGGTCTGTTTATCAGAACAAAACCCAAGCTTGCACGTGGGTTTCATCCCGCTATACCAACCCCGCTAACCCCCTGCTTTCAGTCATTACGTTGTAAATTTACAACAAACTGAATGACAGAGATCACAGCCGGCAACTCATATTGCCAGTTTTTTGTTTAACTTTCGGGTCAAATTTTCTTGTCTTGTAGGTCAGGTTTTGGTTAAATACTCTGGTTTTCGAGTTAATCTTAGTCATAGAGAAGTTGAATGTTGTCATTGAACCAAATTTCACATCTGAAGTTATTTTTCTTCACTGTGCTGATTAGCCTGTCATTCCCGATTGGCAGCTATATTATGGCTTCCATGGATCCACTTGTGGTGACTTGGGTACGTTACCTGCTGGCCAGCCTGCTGTTTGTCGGGTTTCTGGTCGCTAAAGGACAGTTCCGTATCCCCTCCGCGAAAGATTTGGGCCGATACACGCTGATCAGCTTGCCGCCACTGGGCTATTTTGTTGCCATGTTTATTGCTCTGCGCGACACCAGTCCGCTCGACGCCAGCGCCCTGTATACGACTGTGCCGTTAATGAGCGCCATTCTGGCTGCGTTCGTGTTCAAACGCAGTACCTCAATGTCTGTCACGCTGGCTTTGCTTGGCGGTATGCTGGGTGCCGGTCTGATTATTTTCCGTGGCGATCTGAGCGCTGCCGGTTCTATCGCGATGACAGCCTCTAACAAAATTTATCTGCTGGGCTGTCTGGGGATGGCGCTCAATCCGATCATTGTCAAAAAGTGTTACAGAGGCGAATCTTTCGTTCACCTGACCTGCTGGACACTGATCTGTGCAACAGGCTTGCTGACCGTCGCCACTGCGCCGCAACTGGTGCAAGTGCAATGGACACAAATTCCTGCTGATATCTGGCTGGGTATCGGGTATCTGGCGGTGTTCGCAACAGCTATCAGTTTCTTCCTGTTCCAGCAAGGCAGCGTTGCGCTGGCTCCCGAACAGGTATCGGCCTATACCTATCTGATCCCTGTGCTGGTACTACTGGTTAACCGATTCACCGGCAGCCTGGTTCCGTGGGAAGAAGTCAGCTATGGCGTGGTCACTGTCCTGCTATCAATGACGGTCATGATCCGCCGCGGCTCGCCCAGCACAAATGCAGTGGTTGCCAAACCCGAACAAGAAGCGCTGGCAAAATAATCTCAAGTAATCAAAAAATACCGCCTGAATGACTCGGGCGGTATTTTCATATCAAAGAATGCAAACTGATATTCCGGCTGCCGGGTGTCTGTTAACAGACCCGCTGCGGACTCAGTCTCAGCGCAACAAAATGCATCGGCATCGGCTTATTAAGCGCAAATGTGTCCCCTCAGCTAGATTTCTTTTGAGCATCAACAATACTGGTAATGGTATAGACGCTAATCCAGAAGAAGTTTATGACAACCCGACACGAGTTCCTGTGCCAACAAATCTGTCTTATTGATGGCGTAGTCCCCAACAGCGCTATTGTGCTCAACAAACACCAGAAAATGGCCTGGAGCCCGTTCCAGTTCTTCCGCGGCACCGCACAGCTGTTTTATGCCGATCTTGCTCAGGGGGTGTTGGTACTGCCCGACTTATTGCTGGCTAAACCCGGCCAGACTTTCATCATGGGTGACTGCCACCTGACTAACTTTGGCTTTCTGACCGAAGAAGGATCACAAGGTGATCAGGTTATCTTTTCTCCTGACGATTTTGATGATGCCTGTGTCGGGTATGGTGTCTGGGATCTGGCCCGCTACCTGACCAGCCTGGCACTGGCCAGCGATTTCGGCTGTGGGTTATTAGAAGGACGATATCTCACAGAAGAACTGGCTATCGACGACGATTTAAACGCAGTCAATAAAGACGACATCCATCAAGCTTGTGAAGCCTTCCTGTCGGCTTACTTAAAAACATTGCAGCTTGTCATTGAGGATAACGATGCCAGATACAATGTCCTGAAAAAATTCGATGATGATCATGTACTTGATAAATATTGCCGCAAAGCCACTAAGCGAGCCGCAGGCGGGAAAGACTTTCTGAGTAAAAGCCAGTTAGCCAAATCCACCACTTTTGAAGATGGCAGGCTTCGCTTTGCTGACAAGCCGTTAAAATACCAGCGCATTGATGCTGCTGACTATGAGGAGGCGGAGACAACATTCCGGCCTTATCTGGATGATGAGGTGCTGGATATAGTGATCCGTCTTGATGCCGGAACTGGCTCCAACAATGTCGGGCGTTATTATTTTCTGGTTGGCCCGAACGACGTCAGGAGTATCGATGACTTACCCCTGTGTCATATTGTTGAAGTGAAGCAGCAACGCCAAGCTGCCCCCATATTCGCGTTCCCTGAGGTCAGTCCCGTCAACTCGCTCAATCCGGCGCATCTGACCGCTGACTGCCAGCGTTTTATGCAACGTCGGCCTGATCTCATACTGGACGAGGTTATCTGGCGGGGTAAACACTGGCTGGTCCGTTCACGACACCATGCGCGTTTGTCGGTCAAACCCGAAGATCTGGTCTTAAATGACAAAGATCCCTGCTCCGCCTTTTGCCAGTATGCCTCCGCCTGCGGCGAGGCATTGGCGCTGGCCCATTCACGCGGCGACAGGCGCTCAGTGCGTTTCGAACAATTCATGAGCGAAAGCCTGCCCGGTAACGTGGACGCATTAATCACCGCCTGCCAGCAATACAGTGAGCAGGTTATTGAGGATTATAAAATCCATTGTGCGTTGCTCGAAAAATAAACACCATCATCACTCACAAATCAAACCCACACCAATGAGTCTGTAGCCTGCTCTCGCAGAAAAGAGAATACCTGAAACAGCCCCAGCACTTCACCTCCCCGACGGTATTTCAGTAGCAGTCCTCTGTCTCCCATTGACATAGCGCCATCAATATAAACCCGGTTACCGCTGACCTTAGGTTTCAGGCCTGACACTATATTGTGCCCCATCAACACCGCATCTATATGAGATACGACACTATGTTCATCCTGCGTGAAAACAGCCCGGTCCCAAACTGCAAAATGTTGATCTTCTTTGCTCAGAGTGTGCTCGTTACAGCACTGAGTGAACTGTTGCCAGTCATAGGGTGCTGGCACTGCGGCATGCACCAGGCCAATTCGGTGACCGTTGATCTGAAGGGTATAACAAAGTGGTAAACTTGCCGAAAAATTCAGCATTTTTCTGACCTCAGCAATGGCAACATCTTCATGCCAGCGGCCGCCATTCATGATCCATAAGGATCTGTCGGCATTATCCTCCAGGGCATTGAACGCCATTTGTTCATGGTTTCCCTGAATGGCATACATCGCCGGACAATCCTGCACGGTTTTTAATAACGCCATAGAATCCGGACCTCTATCTATCATATCGCCCAGAATAAACAGCCGATCCCGGATTTCACCATCAAGCGGGTAACGAAACCCCACCTCCTTGAGTACATCTTGCAGCAAAGCATTCTGTCCGTGCGGATCAGACAGAAAATAAATGTCGTAATGGGGGTCGAGCTGAAGGTATTCGTTCATGGAACCGCCCGGAATCATTGCCTGTTCTTAACTTAAGTTTAGCAAGGGACAATGTTGCCGGGCATAGTGCTTGCTTTGTCTTTTCTTTGCTCCCATGCCAAATCGTTACTTTTCTCGTTTTTCCGGCTCAGCATGATCAAGACAGCCTGCCAGCATAACGGTCGACACCTGAATGCAAAGAGTGGTCAGACAACTTACTGAGTCTGCTCCCCTTCCCGTGCAATCACTTTATAAATAGTTGCACCAATTACGGCTCCAACGATAGGTGCCAGCCAAAAGAGCCAAAGTTGCGCTATCGCCCAATCACCCACATAGACAGCAACCCCAGTACTTCGCGCAGGATTCACCGAGGTGTTAGTCACAGGAATAGAAATAAGATGAATCAAAGTCAGGCACAGCCCAATCGCAATGGGAGCAAAACCGGCCGGTGCACGTGAATCCGTCGCTCCCATAATGACAATCAGAAACATCATGGTCATCACCACTTCACAAACCAGTGCAGCTAGCAAAGAATATTGCCCGGGTGAATGATCACCATAACCGTTTGATGCGAAACCGGCAGATACATCGAAACCGGCCTGACCAGAGGCAATCACATATAGCACCCCACCTGCCACCAAGCCCCCCAAAACCTGAGCCACAATATAAGGTAATAGTTCAGTGGCAGGAAAACGCCCCCCAGCCCATAATCCGACAGACACAGCCGGGTTAAGATGGCAGCCTGATATATGACCAATCGCAAATGCCATGGTCAGCACCGTTAAACCAAATGCCAGAGAAACACCCAGTAAACCAATACCGACTTCTGGAAATGCAGCTGCCAAAACAGCGCTTCCGCAGCCGCCAAGCACCAGCCAAAAGGTACCGACAAACTCAGCCAAATACTTATTCATATCCTGTATCCTTCTTCTTTATTTACGATTTCTGAAGTTTATGCAGGTGTAAAAACAGATAACACAGCATGGGCTGTAAGCGGCATAAAGCACTGCAAACTGGATGGCTACCGGCTGCCGATTAATCACGTGCAGATTCTGTTTAAGGTTAAGTATATAAGAGTGCAGGAAAAAGAGGACTCAATGATCTTAGTTATCAATATTAAGTCAGGATCTTACTTGATAAGGTTATTCACCAGGACATTATCACGCTGAAAAAATAGCCTGCCGTCAAGTGATCAGCAAGCTATTTTCAGCAACATACACAATTAACGCCACATACGTGCCAGTACATCCTCATGGCTTTTACGGATACGGTGCCAGAACGCCATCACAATATGGCCAAGAGTAAAGGCCAGAAGCAGCCAGGCCAGCTCTCCGTGCAGCAAATTGCCCAGCCCAACCATCCACTCAATTTTTGCGCTGTCAAACCCGTCCATTAACGGTATTCCGAAGGGTGAAAAAGCACGGCCAGAACCATACTGCCGGATCAGAGCCAGAGTGGGGATGATAATCATCAGCGCATATAAGGCTTTATGGCCCAGTGCAGCGACACGGTTGATGGAGGCCGGACGGCGCGACAGATTAAGAACCGCCCACACAAGGCGTAGAGCAATGATAATGAACAACAGAAAACCCAGTGGCTTATGCGTTGCCCACATCAGTTCATCCAGCCACGAATCTTCAAGTAATGCGTGCGTTACTGCCGACAAAAACTGCCAAAGCAGTAGCAGTGCCACCCCCCAATGTAAAAACCGACTTATCACACCATAGCGCTGAGCATTATCCAGAACTGACATAACATTATCCTTATTGCTTCCTAATAAGCACGTTAGACGCTGATCTGCAGGAAAATATCCCGTGAAAGTGGCATATTTACATTTACTTACGTAAACAAGGCAGAAGGATTACCGGCAGACAGTGAAAAAAGCCACGCTGAAACGTGGCCCTGATACAAAGTTACATTGCCTCGGCTTCTGCAACCTGAGGATGGTTATCACGGAAATATTGCCATTGCTCAACGCGACGCCCGTCAGACAGAATACAATAAGTCACTCGCTTACCATCTTCAGTCACCATATCCAGCTTCCCGCCCTTCTGAACACAATACACGGCAGCCGGGTTCGCGGATC
Organism: Photobacterium sp. WH24; assembly: GCF_019204055.1. Classification (NCBI taxonomy): domain Bacteria; kingdom Pseudomonadati; phylum Pseudomonadota; class Gammaproteobacteria; order Vibrionales; family Vibrionaceae; genus Photobacterium; species Photobacterium sp. WH24. The sequence continues at coordinate 70,212 of NZ_JAGSOZ010000004.1, forward strand.
CCACCGGCTCGCTCTCTGGCTGACTCACACATCCGAACAGCAAAGTGGCTGCAGCCATTGAAACGAATACATACGCTTTATTCATTCTCATCTCCCAATTGATACGCTTTTATTATGGCAACCAGTATAAAGACAATAAGCCATTTCATGTCTTGCTCTTGTAAAAAGGTTTGTTAAAACGCTTGTCCGGTAAATAAGCTCCTCCGGCTAAACGTAAACCCCTACATTTACTGAGTGAAAGTATCTTATCACTGTTTACCGCAACCAAAAGCAATAAATAAAGCGTCGTGAGAATGAAAAACCACCACCTAATAGACCAGAAAAAACTTCAGGCTTGAATGCAACATTCAGCATTCAGTCACAATCAGACTGAAAACCAACGCCCGGTCGCATACCGCCTACTCAAGCAATATAAATGACCAGTAATGCCAGAATAATGCATGACAATAACAAACCAGCCCACCCCAACCTGACCGTCACTTCGGGCGGGAAGCGGGTACTCCAGTCAGGAAATAAAATGGCACAGAGCGAAGCAGCAGGGAGCAGCTCACAAATCAAACCTGCGCGCTTGATATGCAGGGGAAAGTCCGCAGAAAAATAAATATAAGCCGTGATATAAACAATCATCACCAGCACAGAAAGCAATGCGTCAAAATAAATAACATCCTCTTTGTTGAAGTAAAAATAAAATGTCACCAGACACAGCGCTATTATTGTTAATGCCATTATTATCTCTTGCGTTGTTTAGTGTTGATGTCGACGCCTTGCGCAATGCTTACAGCGCTTCACTTTCAAGATCCCGTGCCTTACCGGGATACACCCAGCATACATAAAATGGCAACCATCATGATCACAGGGTTTATCGTGGTCTCTGCCACAAACAACATACATAAGGTGTTGATGAACCCCACCAACACAATGCCTGTGGTTTGATAAGCGTTCAATTTTACCTGCCTGACTGGATCGTCAATGAGTAGGCGACAATGTCATGCAACATATGTAATACCCGGTTTTTCGCGCCTTAACGCAGATTTCAGATCACCGATTTGCCAAAACGCTATCGAATGTATATACATTGTATATGTGTGTGTAATAGTGAGCCGTCATGGTTAGTCGCAAGAAATCAAAAGCAATGAAGAAAGACAGTCAGTTAATCATCAGAATTAATGGTGAAGAACGTGATGCCTTTGTTGTTTTATGCGAAGAAATGGATACCAGCGCCGCACGTGAAGTGCGTCGGTTCATCCGTCAGTTTGTGAAAGAAAACGCACAACCACAGTGACCAGCGGCTTACCACATGCATGCGGCCAGAACGGCCAGGTTGATAGGTTAGGTGAAAGCTGTTCCTTTCATGTCAGCCATTTTTCCTCAAACGTTAATGAAACCGGAGAATGAAAATGGCAAAAGTGACCAAAAAAGCAAAAAAACTGCAAAAAGAAATCAAAGTGCGCAAAGCGAAAGTCGCCAAGCACGAAGGTAAACTTAAGAAACTGAAGAAAAAACTGAAAAAAGCCTGATTTTTCAGCGAAAAAAATCCGATGACGCCGCGTCATCGGATTTTTAAATGATTCGGGTTTTAATTTGTTTAAACGGTTAAACCCGCTGCTGTCATCAGTGCACGAAATAACCAGGAAATGCAGGTTAAAGCTGCCACACTGATGCTCCAGATCAGCACCATCCACCCATACTGTTTCAGAGTATCCGTCATCATCTTCATCCTCACCTCCTGTCAGTGATAGCTTTCCTGCGGATCCACTTTGCCGCTGAACACGGTGTAGCTCCAGAAGGTATACAACAGAATAAAAGGAATAATGAACAAAGCGCCCACCAGCATAAACCCTTGGCTCTGAGGCGGGGCTGCTGCCTGCCAGATTGACACGTCCGGCGGAATAATATTCGGCCACAAGCTGATTCCAAGCCCGCTGAATCCCAGAAAAATGATGCCAAGTGCAGCCACAAATGGCTGAATTTCCCTGCGTTTTTTCACTGAAATCACTAACAGTAATGCCAGTAACACGGTCAGCAGCGGCACTGGGGCAAAGTAAATTAAATTCGGCAAACTGAACCATCGGGCAGCAATTTCCGGGTACACCAAAGGCGTCCACACACTGACAACCCCAATGACCGCCAGCAGTTGCAACAAAATTTTTGGTGCCAGCTGGTACATAGTCGCTTGCAGTTCTCCTTCTGTTTTCATGGTCAGCCAGGTACATCCCAGTAATGCGTACGCAATGACCAGCCCCAGACCGCAAAACAGCGGAAACGGTGCCAGCCAGTCAAATGCGCCACCTGCAAATTGCCTGCCCTCAACCGGAAACCCTTCAATCACTGCACCAACCACGATTCCCTGGCAAAAAGTAGCAACCAGCGATCCCACCATGAAGGCTTTATCCCAAAAAACCTGATGCGAAGGCAATGCTTTAAAGCGGAACTCAAACGCCACTCCTCTGAAAATCAGTGCAATCAGCATCACAGTTAACGGGACTGTCAGGGCATCAATAATCACCGCATAAGCCAGCGGAAAAGCCCCGAATAAACTGGCTCCTCCCAGTACCAGCCAAGTTTCATTACCATCCCAGACTGGTGCCACTGAATTGACCATGACATCTTTTTGTTCATCACTTTTGATCAGAGGCATCAAAATACCGATCCCCAGATCAAAGCCATCCATAGTGATATACATCAGTGTGGCAAACACAATGATGCCAAACCACAATACCGATAAATCCACGCCCATCGCCGTGTCTCTCCTTCTTAATCATTCAACATTCATGGATTAAATCCGACCGGAAACTGTCGGCAGATCATGGGCGATGTCTTCATCACCCGGCTGCGGCCCTTTCTGAATCTGATGAACCATATAGTAATAACCAAATCCGAATACCAGGCTGTACACCACGAAGAACGTCAGCAGGCTGATACTCATATGCAAGTCGCCATGAGCAGACACTGCGGCATCCGTTCTCAGCAGCCCGTGAACCACCCAAGGCTGACGCCCTACTTCCGTGGTGATCCAGCCTGCCAGAATGGCAACCAGCCCGGCTGGCCCCATCCAGAGAGAAAACGTCAGGAATCCTTTATGCTGATACAGTCTGTTTTTCTTGCGCAGCCACACACTGACCAGCCCCTGCCCAATCATCAGCAACCCCAATGCCACCATGATGCGAAATGACCAAAAGATTAACGGTGAGTACGGACGTTCATCTGCCGGGAAATCCTTTAACGCCGGAATGGGTTCGGTCAGGCTGTGCTTCAAAATCAGGCTCGCCATAGCAGGAATTTCAATCGCATAATCGGTGCGCTCTGTCTCCATGTTCGGCAAACCGAACAGAATCAGCGGTGTCGGTTCTCCGGCGCTGTTATCCCAGTGCCCTTCAATTGCAGCGATTTTGGCCGGCTGATACTTCAGGGTATTCAGTCCATGCAGATCGCCGATAAATGCTTGAATGGGGGCCACGAAAACCAACATCCACATCGACATGGAAAACATAGTCCGCACCGCACTGCTTTGATTGCCCTTCAGCAGATGCCATGCCGCAGACGCGCCGACAAACAGGGCACAGCTCAGGAAAGCCGCTACGCCCATATGCATCAGCCGATACGGAAATGACGGGTTAAAGATCACCGCAAACCAGTCAACAGGCACCACTTGCCCGTCAATGATTTCGTGGCCCTGCGGCGTATGCATCCAGCTGTTCGACGCCAGAATCCAGAACGTCGAAATAATGGTGCCGAGCGCCACCATGCAGGTCGCAAAAAAGTGCAGATTATCCCCGACGCGCTTCCAGCCAAAAAGCATGACGCCCAGAAATCCGGCCTCCAGAAAAAATGCGGTCAGCACCTCGTAGGTCAGTAACGGCCCGGTTATGCTGCCGGCAAACTCAGAAAAGCCACTCCAGTTTGTGCCAAACTGGTAAGCCATGACTAACCCGGAAACCACACCCATACCGAAGTTCACGGCAAAAATTTTTGACCAAAAGTGGTACAGCGCTTTGTAATCTTGCTGACGGGTTTTCAACCAGAGACCTTCCAGAACCGCCAGATAGCTTGCCAATCCAATGGTGATGGCCGGGAATATGATGTGAAAAGAGACAGTAAATGCGAACTGTATTCGCGCGAGCATGAAAGCATCGAGTCCAAACATAAGCTTCCTATTGAGTCATTGAAAAGCACGCTTATATTGAAAGAACCCGACTGAAAAAAAAGATACAGAACCAGACTTAAAACCTATAACAGTTTTATTAAAGAATTGTTATATTTTCAGTAAATTCAACCACGGGATCTGAGGTTAAGATTGGCGAAGTATGAACAGTTGGCGTCTCAAATCCGCCAACAAATTGAATCTGGTATCTGGCGTGCCGGTGAAAAAATGCCATCGCTCCGGAAGCAGGCAGCGCACTCTGGTATGAGTTTGATGACCGTCATGCATGCTTATCAGCAGCTGGAATCTCAGGGCTGGCTGGTTGCGCACCCCCGTTCCGGTTATACGGTGGCCGAAAGCATCCGAATCAGCCCCCAGTCACACAACGTAGCAGTCGAAACCGCCGAAGCTGTCGACATCAACAGTTTCATTTTCGATGTTCTGCAAGCCTGCAGAAAGCCGTATATGATCAACTTTGCGTTTGCCTACCCGGACCCCAATCTGTATCCACGGCATCAGGTAAATAAATCCCTGATGCATGCCGCCCGCAGCATACCGGTTTCCAATGCACTGGATAACTTGCCGCCGGGCAATGACACTCTGCGCGCTATGATTGCTCAGCGCTACGCCGCAAAAGGCATCAGTATCGCCCCCGATGAAATCGTGATTACCGCGGGTGCGCTCGAAGCCCTGAACCTGAGCCTGCAGGCAGTAACCCGCCCCGGCGATTGGGTGGTGGTGGAATCTCCGACATTTTACGGTGCGCTTCAGTCGCTGGAACGTCTCGGGCTGAAAGCGCTGTCGGTGAGAACAGATCCCAAGACCGGCCTTGATTTAACCTCGCTTGAACGCGCGTTTCAGTCACATTCGGTCAAGGCCTGCTGGCTGATGACCAACCACCAAAACCCGCTCGGATTCACGCTGACAGAGCCAAAAAAGCGGCAGTTAATATCGCTGCTGAACAAATACCAGGTTGCGCTCATCGAAGATGACGTATACAGCGAACTCTACGCAGGCAATGAACAACCACTCCCGGCCAAAGCGTTTGATGCCAGTGGGAATGTGATGCTGTGCTCATCCTTTTCTAAGTCATTGGTCGCCGGCTTCAGAATCGGCTGGGTGGCCGCCGGGAAGCGGGCCACAGACATTCAAAAACTTCAACTGATGAGTACCCTGACCACCAGCGTACCCATTCAGCTCGCACTGGTTGATTACCTCAGTACCCGAAACTACGAGCACCATCTGAGACAGCTGAGGCGAACCCTAGACAAACGTAAAAAAGCCATGTGCAGGCTACTGACACAAATGCTTCCCCCTGACGTCGAAATCGAGCCTGCGGAAGGCAGTTATTTCGTTTGGCTGCGATTACCTGTCACCTCAGATACGATGGCAATTTACACCCAGGCACTGGCAGAAAACATTACGATCGCACCGGGAAAGATGTTTTCTCCCGGTAAACAATTTAACCACTGCCTGAGGCTGAATACTTCTTTTGAGCTGGATGAAAGTCACACAGATGCCATTCGACGGCTGGCGGAAATCATTAATCAACACCTGGAACAACAATAAATAGCAGGGTGGCGCTTCCCCTGCTTTGATTATCTGACGCATCGATGAAGATTTAACAGCGTCACGTTACCGGGAAATATTCCATCACTCATATTCTTAGGTGAATGACAGCACAGATTTCCTGCGCCAGCGATAGGCACCACCCCGCTTGGCACAAACCTCTGCCCTTTATTGAAAAAACCGATTGTTGTCATTGATAAAAACGTCTTTATCCGATTGCCAGTCGGTCTATATTCAAGTGTGTAACTGAGACACACCACACCCTACACTAATTCTCAAGGAGCAATGTATGAGCAACGGCAAAGGTACCACTACGGGTGGATGCCCAGTAATGCATGGCAGCAATACCAACCTTCGCGGCGCGGGGACAAGGAACGAAGATTGGTGGCCGAATCAGCTGAACCTCAAAATCCTCCATCAGAACGATAAAAAGTCAAACCCTCTGGGTGAAGGCTTCAACTATGCAGAAGAATTCAAAAAACTCGACCTGAAAGCCGTTAAGCAAGATATTGAGAACGTGTTGACCGACTCGCAGGATTGGTGGCCGGCAGACTACGGTCACTATGGCCCGCTCATGATACGTATGGCCTGGCACGCAGCAGGCACCTATCGTACCGGCGACGGCCGTGGCGGTGCATCAACCGGTAATCAGCGTTTCGCGCCATTAAACAGCTGGCCGGATAACGGCAACCTTGATAAAGCCCGCCGCTTACTGTGGCCGGTAAAACAAAAATACGGCAACAAACTCTCCTGGGCAGATCTCTTTATTCTTACCGGCAACGTTGCCCTTGAATCCATGGGATTCAAAACCTTTGGTTTTGGTGGCGGACGAGCGGATATCTGGGAGCCGGAAGAAGACATCTACTGGGGCGCTGAAGACGTCTGGCTTGATAACAAACGTTACAGCGGCGAGCGTGATCTAGAAAACCCGTTGGCCGCCGTGCAAATGGGCCTGATCTACGTTAACCCGGAAGGACCGGACGGCAACCCTGACCCATTGGGATCCGGCCGTGATGTCCGCGAAACGTTCGCCCGAATGGCGATGAACGATTATGAAACCGTCGCGCTGACGGCAGGTGGTCACACCTTTGGTAAATGCCATGGTGCCGGCGATGCGGCGCTGGTTGGTCCTGATCCTGAGGCAGCCCCTATTGAGCAGATGGGCCTCGGCTGGAAAAACACACATGGTAGAGGCAGGGGCCGTGATTCCATTACCAGCGGCCTGGAAGGTGCCTGGACACCGACACCAACCAAATGGGACAACACCTACTTCGAAATGCTGCTGGGTAATGAATGGGAACTGACAAAAAGCCCGGCTGGTGCCAACCAATGGAAAGTGAAAAACGTCACGGATAAAAACCAGGCACCCGATCCGGAAGATGCTTCACAACGCGTCAATATCATGATGACAACAGCGGATATGTCGATGCGCGAAGATCCTGAATATCGCAAGATTTCAGAGCACTTCCGTGCCAATCCTGAGGAATTTGCCGATGCCTTTGCCCGGGCCTGGTTCAAGCTGACTCACCGCGACATGGGCCCTAAAGCGCGCTATCTTGGCCCTGAAGTGCCCGCAGAAGAGCTGATCTGGCAAGATCCGGTACCCGCCGTCGATCACGATCTTATCAACGACAGTGACGTTTCTGCACTGAAGCAAACCATTCTCAACTCTGGCTTGAGTGTGACAGAACTGGTTTACACCGCCTGGTCATCAGCCGCCACATTCCGCGGTTCTGACTGCCGTGGTGGCGCAAATGGCGCCCGTATTCGTCTGTCACCGCAAAACGGCTGGGAAGTGAACCAACCCGGACAGTTGAAGAAAATCCTGAGCACCTTTGAAGGGATTCAGAAAGACTTCAACTCAGCACAGTCAGGTAACAAGGCTGTGTCACTGGCTGATCTGATAGTCCTTGGTGGCGATGCTGCTGTTGAGAAAGCCGCAAAAGACGCAGGTATCAGCGTGAGTGTGCCCTTCTCACCAGGCCGTACCGATGCCACCGATGATCAGACGGATGCAGAATCGTTCGATGTGCTCGAGCCTGTCGCTGATGGTTTCCGTAACTACATGAAAACCAAATACACAGTTTCGGCCGAAGAAATGCTGCTGGACCGTGCCCAGCTACTCACTCTGACTGCACCGGAAATGACAGTGCTGCTCGGGGGGATGCGTGCACTGAATGCCAACTTCGGTGGTTCGAAACACGGTGTATTCACCGACAAACCGGGCGTGCTGACAAACGACTTCTTTGTCAACCTGCTGGATATGAACACAGAGTGGCAACCCACCACAGAAGCCGCAGATGAATTCGAAGGCCGTGACCGGAAAACAGGCCAGGTGAAATGGACCGCAACCCGTGTCGATCTGGTGTTTGGAGCCAACTCGCAACTGCGTGCCATCTCGGAAGTGTATGGCGGCAGCGATGGCAAAGAGAAGTTCGTAAACGACTTTGTCAGCGCCTGGACCAAAGTCATGAACGCCGATCGATTTGATCTGAAATAAACCCTGACCATCCCCTCCCGATCCCGGGAGGGGATGTTATATCTTCAAAGACTTAACATCATTCTCAGATAAACGTCTTCTCTTTTCAGTCATTTTCTCAAGCATTCCCCGGCAAACGTTGCAATTGCAAATCAGTTGCAATACCAGCAAGCGTATCCTCCCGGCTTTACCCGTTAGGCAGAAAGTCAGAAATCCCAATGAACCTGTCATATACTTCAGAGAATAAGACTGAAAAATATCACGCTGACTATAGGGCTAATGCTTTGACACATGCATTTTCTGTAATTTAAACGATAGAAGAGGCTTATGATGATTGTAGGATATGCGAAATTTTCTAAAAGACACCCTTACTTTCATATATTTCTCATTTCATCTCTCACCCTGGCATTTTTAATTTCCGCTTTCATACTGATTGAATATGAAACCATTGAACTGGCAGGGGTGATTGTTTTAATTGGCAGTACCTTGCCCTTTTTTGCCAAAGCGTCTAAATACAAACAGCAATATTTATCTGATTAGTTTTCATGAAAAACAACCCGCTGAACATCATCAATGGGCTGTATTCCTGATACAGCCCATGACGTTATATCCCCCTGCTAGCTGAGGTCATAACCTTGTAAGTTATAGAGCTTCTTGAACTTTTCCTGTTCACCTTCTTGAGCTGGGTACAGCAACTGAATCGCAACGGGTAACTCTGTATCCGGGTTGATAAGGTAGTTCCCATCCTTAGGCGTTTTTAATTCAACCACACCTTCTGAACCATCAAGCACAACTTCCGGCCATGTAACACTCGCAATGGTTGTTCCTGGAGGCAAGTCGGAAAACGAGACTTTCCAATGTGTAATAGGATCAGATGAGGCTTTCAGCAATATTTCATAGCTATAGATGTAACCTTGTGATTCCCAGTCCTGCCAATATGATTTGAATTCTGCTCGACTTAATATTGGTTGCAGACCAGAAGCTGAACGTTTAAGTGTAATATCGAATCCTGGCCCCTTTATTCCTTCATGATTATAATAGTTTACCTGCCCGACAATAAACTCTTCTTCACCTGGTGGTATATCATCCACAAGTAGTGAAATTGTCCTGTTCCTTGTCCAACCAGCACTCTGTTCAGCCGTACTTGTAACAGAAGCTGTTTTCCCATCGGCAGAAATAAATAATTCAGATCCAGAACCAGGGTACGACATATGTGTAACACGCGCATTGCCTGTTAATGCAGCTTCAATTCTTGCGCCAGGTATTTCTGGCTCATTATTCGAATCAACGACAAAGTTCACGGTAACTGCAGAGCCTTCAGTCACATCAGGTATAAAATCTTGCTTAATCTCATGGATAATTGCAGCCATAGGTGTTCTCCATATTAAAAGTCATCATTACTTCCATACTGCCATCTGAGATTAGTTCAACCACACCTAATGACACAAACATCATTGCACAACCTTGAAATAAAAAGTAAATTTTTAATAACAGCAAAATCAAAATGATTTTTCAAAGTAACAATTAATAATTCAGCATCGAAAACCTATTGTGAGCAACAGGTACTAGCATCAAGCAAACAAAATAAAAATCACAACAGAATACACAGGCATCTGTCATTAAAATGATATTCATCAAAGATTATGGCGATAGCAGTGCAGCGTCTCATTGATAGTATTGAAGGACTGACAAACGGGATCGACCAAGACAGAAACAATGCAGGAAGTATTTCACACCCTGTTACTTTCAAATGAAAAGCATAGTATTCAGATGCACTGGGCTACACAGATTTACCGCCACCGTTGGCGTCACGGGAATTCGTACTACACTGAAAATAAGCCTCTCGTGACACCTCAGTAAAACGGGCTGCCAGTCATTCACGACGGCAGCCCGCCTGATAAGCCCTGTCTATCAATTCATCAGTCTGCTTTATTGGACTGGCACACAAAAACAGTATATTTTTTAGGGGTATATTTTACCTGGCTGTTATCACGATGAAACCGACTCCCCTTTGCTTTTCCGTACTCCTTCTTGCCGGCGGGCAAGGCTCCCGAATGGGAGGCAAAGACAAGGGGTTGGTTTCCTTTCGCGGCAGGCCGTTAATTGCCAGCCTGTTTGACGTTGTCAGACCGCTGACAGATGACCTTCTGATCTCCTGCAACCGCAATACCGAGCAGTATGCCACTTACTGTGACCATATACTGACTGACGATGTCAGCGGCTTTCCCGGCCCGTTAACCGGCATACTGAAAGGACTGACTGCGGCAAAACACGACTGGCTGCTGCTGTTTCCCTGCGATGCGCCCATGATAGACCAGTCCCTCGTCAGCCAGATGCTGGATGCCGCCTCGGCCGATACACCGCGGCCCGTCATGGTTCGGCAGGGCCAACAGTGGCAGCCAATGTTCAGCCTGATCCCCAAGCCTCTGCTCCCCGTATTGCAACAGGCCTGGCAGTCGGGCGAGCGCAGTCTGATGGCGATCCTGACCCGCCATGATACCGTGGCAGTAGACTGCGCGCTGAACGATCCCCGGCTGCAAAACATCAATACTCCGCAGCAATTACTTGATTTACACCATTATTGATAGATGCCGTTTTTAATTCAGACACACGCAGTTTCCCAAATAACACCAACCTGAGGGTGTGACTTATAACGCAACCAGAGTCAGGCGGCACAAACAATAGAAGGCAACAGATGGGCCTTATCGGTCCTTCAAAACAAGCCATTGGACTTCCGCCGGGCTGTTGAGTAGCCTGTCTGTATCAGCGTTTAAAACCGACGTCAGGCAATAAGATGAATGATATTGATAACAAACAATCTGAAATCGCAGATGTGAATGCGGCACCGCCTGCGCCTGATGCATTCCGTTATATTGAGCTGCACGATGACATTGCGCCTGACACCCCAATTGCACACAGTGCCGTGTTAGCCAGCGAAACTGCGCTGTCTATCAGTTATAACGGTATCAGCCAGGCCGTGATGATGGTGACACCGGGCAATATTGAAGATTTCGTCAAAGGCTTCAGCCTGAGTAACGATATTGTTCGCTCGGTGAGCGAAATCTACGACATCACCCTCACCGCCGGCTGCGATTCCCACCATGCCGAAGTCAAGATTTCAAACCGCGCTTTCTGGTCTCTGAAAAATCACCGCCGTCAACTGGCGGGCACCAGCGGCTGTGGCATTTGTGGTGTGGAAGCCATTGAACAGGCACTGCCGCCCTTAACCCCGCTGACACCGGTTCCGCCCCCGCAAGCCAGCCTGCTGCACAACCTGCGAGAGCGTATCACCGAGGCACAGGAAGTGGCCCGCAGCAGCGGCGCCCTGCACGCTGCGCTGTATGTCGATGCCGGAGGGAATATTCAGCTGTGCCGGGAAGATATCGGCCGCCATAACGCGCTGGACAAACTGATCGGCGCCATGGCCACAGCCCGCATCAATCCGCAGTCCGGTTTCGCCGTGATGACCAGCCGCTGCAGCCTGGAACTGATTCAGAAAGCTGTCCGGGCCAAGATCAGCACGCTGGTGACCCTGTCCGCCCCCACCGCCATGACAGTGCGCTGGGCGCGGCACAATAACCTGAATTTAATCCATGTGCCTCACCGCAGTGCGCCGAGGTTATATAGTGGTAAAGGCATTTAAGTCATCAGCGCAATTATGCTCTCTTACAGAGAAACATCAGCCATGCGGGGAAGCTAGTCCTTTACCTCATAAGTTTTCCGCCATACTCTCACTTGTTTCACTTGCGATGCGTCGCCGTAAAAAGTGAAGGCATATTTTTTCGCAGCTTCGTTGGGCACGATGAACTCAATCTGAAGCCCGTTTGACAGGGCATGAGAAAAGCCGTCTTTATCAATGGTCAGTAAAGCGCCTTCTTCACTCAGCCCTGTGATTTTCACCGGCTTGTGATGACGATTTTTGAAGCTGAGTTCGACAACCGTCTGATTCGAATCTTTCTTAGGAGACAAGCTCAACAAATCAATGTCGATATACTCAAGTGTCTCTTTTTCATTCGTCACGACAATGGAGCCATCGGAACTTTCTGTCGCGCTTCTTCCCTCTTTGAAACCCTCAGTGACACCACTTGAGATTTCTTTCGTAAATTTCACAAGTCCCTTTGTCATATCACTAATAGTGTCTTTAACTTCGGCATGAGCACTCATTGCGGAAAGCCCAAGAATGATCAGTAACGTTAGTTTTTTCATTTTCCTTTAATCCTTTCATGCCAACTGACAAGTATCATTGCTTTAATCCGGCCACAGACCCCAGCCGTCAACTCCCAGTACAGAATAGTACAGAATGCGACCTGCAGACATGGGATATGAAGCAACACTCCTCCGATGAAACTAAACATTCCGGCTTTCCGGACAAAATCAAATGTATTTCAAACAGTACCAGCCTAGAAATCCACCTTCAATGAAACCAAAAGCCGCACTTTGACTGAATATCAAAGATATTCTTTATTCGAATAATATAATACCTTAAAGGAAGATACAGACTCTAAAGAGCAATGTGAAACTTAGGATGATATGAAAACATATTTGAACATTGTATCTTTGCAATAAATAGATTTAATTTTAATTAAAAAATCAACACAATTATTTAACAATATAAAAACACCCCATGTCAGAGTATTGTCAAATAAAAAATTAAATGTATAATCTTCGCGCTTATTATCATTATTATCTATTGGATATCTCATGCAAGTATTGAAAAGCCTAGTTGTTGCAGGTGCGGCACTGACTGCTGTTGGTTGTTCAACAATTTTGACTGACGAAAATCAGCGCATTAATGTTGTTTCTTCTTCTGGTAAGAAATTCACCGTGGAAGTTGATGGCATCGAGCAAACTGCGCCGGGCATTATCACAGTGAAGAAAGAAAATAAAAACAAAACGCTGAAAGTAACTTCAGAACAATGTGAGCAACAAATCGCACTGAACAAAGAAGTTGAGCCTACTTTCTTTGTGAACATCCTGTCTGGTGGTGCATTCGGTTCAACAACCGACTTCGCTTCTGAAAAGATGTGGCGTTACCAGGATACCCTGCAAATTAACTGTAACTAAGTTTCAGCTAACCATGCAGTTTGATGAACAACTGATGTTGAGAAGCCTCTTCGGGGCTTCTTTTTTTTGTGTCTCGGCCTTCCAGCCTGCAGTAGCGTTAACCATTGTGCCTTCTGCCGCTGTGAGCGATGACGCCTTTGCCTTAGCCCAGTTCGCCACATTGCTTCACGTGAGTGATCAGTCACTCAATATAGACGACGCCAGTTTTTATTTCTCGTCCCAGCCAACAAATATTCAGGCAGAAATTGAAGCCAATTTAGCGCAACTAACAAACCCTGCAAAGGCTCAGGACTACACCTGTCGTTTTCCGGCCAGAGCACAATGGCTGACTGAATACAGCCCTCAGGTCGCCCCACTTGATTTTTCCCGCTGCCCTGAGCTACAGGAATTTTTAGATGCGGTATCTGCGAAGACAATCAGTCTTGCCTATGCCTCAGAAAACCTGATGAGCCCCAGCAGCTTCATGGGCCATACTTTTATCAAGCTCAGTAAGAATGAAAAAGATCCAGGCCATGCTGTCTCATTTTTTACGGAAGTAGATGGGTTCAATTTACCCAAAATCATGTTCGATTCTCTGGTCATAGGGAAAGAAAGCTATTTTATTGTTTCGCCCTACCAGGAAAGCCTGAATTTTTATAAAGACATCGAAGGCAGAAATGTATTTGAATACCAGCTGGATATTTCAGCAAAAAATAAAAAACTCATTCAACTACATTTGTGGGAGTTAAAAGACACCCGAGTTGATTATTTTTTCCACAACCAAAACTGTGCATCCATTACGCTGAATTTACTGGCGATTGCCAACCCGGAACTAATGAAACACCGCCGCGACTGGCTCAGTCCGCTGGATGTAATACAACTGGCGAGCCAGCATCACATGATTCAGCAAACCAGTATTACGCCTTCAACCGGCTGGAAGTTGCGTGCATATGGCGCCAATCAGCAAGATTCAACCAAGCAGTTGCTGCTGGATCAACTCAGTACAGGCGATTTACAAACCCGCTTCAGCGACACAGACGTTCCCGTCGAAGAGCAATTCCTTACCTGGGAATTCGCTCAGGCTATGAACCAATATTTGCTGGAGAATGAGAACATTACTCCTGAATCTTATACTGAAAACAACAGGAGACTGGCTGCCTATGAGGCACAGTTTACCTCCTACGCGGTCGACTTGAGTAATTTCAAGAATCCGATCAAGCGGAATAAAGATGCCCAATGGCAGATCGGAACACGCTGGTCGCCGGAAGGCGTTCCGGAATTAACAGGGACTTGGCTACCCGCCTCACATACCCTGATGGACGATAACCGTAATGCGTTCAGTGAATCATCGCTGGAGCTGCTCAAGATATCCGTTAGCGCAAGTAAACAGGAGCTTAATCTGGACAACTTCACCTTATATGGCATACACAGTTACCTGCCATATGATCCTCTGTTTGGCGGCCTGTCTGGTCATTTTTCCGTTCAATGGGATCGGGGGACTGATTTCACCGAACGGGATAATAAGCGCTTTTTTATCGCAGGCGGATTAGGACTGAGCCACCAGGTAAACAATGCGGTTAATATTTTTGCGACTTTCGGTACTGAGCTATCGATGAATACCGAAAAGGCATGGGGAGCATTCGCTATTGACATGGGCCTGTTCAGCTACTTCCGCCACGATATAAAAATGGCGCTGTCAGCGAACACCGTCTGGAACCAATATGCGAACAATGACTTCAAATATAAAGGCTCTGTCACGATGACGTATCTTGGCCTTGAAAACAGTGCTGTTGATCTTGGCGTTCAATATGCTGACATGGCGGGTCTGAGCGAAGGTCAGTTAAATGTGGTCTATCGCCACTTCTACTAGCTTTGACCTAGTCACTTATCCGCCCAACTGCCATGACTGTGCAAGCCACAATAACCTGAATTTAATCCATGTGCCGCACCGCAGTGCGCCGAGTTTGGGTTCAGTGTATATTTCAGTTGAGTTTGATTGTATGTCGCGCTTGAGTCCGGTGGTTTACTTGGCATGAACTGATGCGCGCCAGACACTCTTTGCTGGCTCAAAGAGTGCCCAGAAAAGCCTTTGATTTCGTTGGTGTTATCCGGGACGGTTGTAGGCGCTCCCGGCGCCGACAACCTAAAAATTCGTCCTGAATTTTTCCCTGTGGGAGTGGGTTTCTTGGATTCAAATATTGTTGTTGGGCAGAAACGATTTCAGGCATGCATCAATGACATCACCTCCGTCATTACCGCGCAGGCGGTAATCCATATAGCGAGTACCGTTAAAATTGCTATATCTGAGTTTGCTGGTATGTCGCGCTTGAGTCCGGTGGTTTATTTGGCATGAACTGATGCGCGCCAGACACTCTTTGCTGGCTCAAAGAGTGCCCAGAAAAGCCTTTGATTTCACTGATGTTGTCCGGGCCGGTTGTAGGCGCTCCCGGCGCCGACAACCTAAAAATTCGTCCTGAATTTTTCCCTGGAAAGATGGGACATTCTATTTTAAAACTCGTTTTTGGACAAAAGTGAATTAGCGAGATTGCGGGTTTATTAGACTTCGGATTAGTTGACATATTGGAAAAATAACGCCCGAATTTTCGGCTGGTTTGGAGCGTCCCGTAAAACCAATCCGACAACATGCGTTTTTTATGCATTGCTTGAGCTAATTATTTTGAAGAACTCAGAAGCTACCTGACTATCAGATAGTTCTTTGTGACAATTTTCTTTAACTTTTCTTCCATTTTTTTTGTATTCAATAATCCAACCATTCTTTTTGCGTTTCTTTTTAAGCTCATAGCTTTCGCCATTACTCCCAGTGCCCACCCATGAGTCATCATCAATTGGCCGCCAATCAATAGGAATGCCAATCTTTTCTATTGCTTGCCTGAACTCGCTTGCACTTTGAAACCGCTTTCTAAGATCATTGTTAATAGCTTTGTTTATAACCGTCTTTATTTTTCTTGGTATATGAGGCTGATAGCATCTTTCTGGATACTTATTGGCTTTTACAGTTGCATGCCACTCACCGACTGTTTTAAAGTTGAATTCAACCTCGGGAATATTGTTTATGAGTCGAAATAAAGTAATACCCATAGCGTATATATCGCTAAGTTTATCCATTGGATTACCTTCTATGACCTCTAGTGGCTGGTGAGGTCGATAACCCATCGTATCTGAAGGATCAACATGATAGTCGAGCGCCAACCCGAAGTCTGATAATTTCGCCTCCCCATTATCTCCGAACAAGATATTCCCAGGCTTAATATCTCTATGAAGCACATTGCTATTGTGGGCATGCTCTAACCCCAAAAGAGCTTCAGATACGATCCTCAGCGAATCTTGGATAGAAATAAATCGATTCTCTAAATGTTTTTGAATTGAGCCTTTCGCCAAATATTCCATAGCTATGTAAACGCATGGAGTTCCTTCATAGACGAAGACATCAACCTCTTTCACATCAACGATATGCTTGTGTCTACAAGCTTCCAGTGTTTGAGCTTCTTTAACGGCTTCCACAAATTTTTCAGGTTTTGGAACTTTTATTAGCTTTATTGCCCTGTCAGCTTTCAGGAGAGGATCATAGGCTTGAAATACAAAACCAAAATTCCCATTTCCTAAAAAATCAACAACATCAAATTTTCTAATCTTGTCAGGATTTTTCATAATAGGAACCATGCAACCAATGCCGCGTCTTTAGTCGCCTTATCCCAATATGGCGGATGCTGGCCAATGTGAGCATCTACATAGGCATAAACATCATCTTTTTTCGTAAGGCCAAATTTTGTTGCATTTATACCTTGACTGGTAAAATGACTGATTGAGATATTTTTCTTGTTGCAACACAGATTTAAAATCCCGAGTGGGAAGATAGAGTTCTGAATTGGCTTTGTTGAACTATGAGTTAATGGCAACTTATAACCAACTGCATTGGGAGTATGCCTATCCAGAAGCAGGCAAATCTGGGTTTCAAGCCACCCGGCGATAGATGCCACATCTAGTGCTTTAGGGTAACTGATCTTGTCTTTCTCAAGGAATTTGACAGCGGCTCCATTTTTCTCAAGAACGCAATATCTAAAGTCATTGGTTGTAAAATTAAATCCTATATTTTTCAACACATCTTCCTTCCAGTGTGATTTATGCATAACGTCCTGCGTAAGGTGCGGCTAACCCCATAGAACTCAAGTAAAACCATCGTAAACACCAAACTCAACCGAACAAGAAATGCCAAAGGTCCAGCATCACTCTAAAGCAATTTGTTATGCGTTCGAAAATTCATCCAGAGCATCAATTCGACCAACTCTTGAAGCCTTACCCGCACGATTTGCTCTACGAGCTGAAGTTGCAGGTGTCGCTGGTGTTGATCTCACTGCACGGGTTGCTGGTGTTGCCATTGATGTTCGTCTTAGAATGTAGTTTTCATTTTCTACTTCACCTAAAAAAGTACCATCTTTGCGCCACACTCTGCCGTCATCAGTAACCCAGCCTAGATATTGTGAACTTGCATTAAATAGTCGGTCATTTTTTATGAAGCCGAAGTATTGCCCATTCCATCGGTAAATCGGTGTCATTGTTTCTCCTTTATTCGAAATTTATGTTGTCTGTGCGAGTTTTAAGATTTCTCTTAGCGCATAACGCTTTATAGACAGAATTTTTCCGTGTTTGCATTCGGTTTATGTTGCTGTCATTCATTATGAAACTCAACTGGTATCAACCTGTTGTGTGATTCGACAGAGAGTTTAGTGGTAGAACTACGGAAAGTTTCCGTAAAAGTGCCCAAAGTACGGTTTAGATTAATTTGGTCTTCCGCAGTGCTGTTTAGATGGTCAGTGTATTGGTGTTGAGAAGGTTTGGGGCAAAGGCGTGTTAACGCCCTTCAGCTATAACACATCGCTGGACAACAACGCGCTAGCTAGATCAATTACTGGATTGCTAAATCAATAATAAAAACTAATGGATGTAGGCAGTTTTGTGATCGGGTCATGTTTATGTCATAGACCCTATTATCTCCTTGTGATTAAATCTATATATTTCTCAACCTATGATAACGTTTATCAAATGCAGCGGCTCCACCTTCCATAATATTACAAACATGATCGCGTACTGTTTGTTCACACAAACCGCCAGCTTCCAATACTTGCACTTGCCCTGCATGAAAATGAAGAACATTGACAAACTCAGCATCACCATTAACAACAATGTTAGGGTTATGTGTCACCAAAATTATTTGTCTTCGCTTTTTATTCTCATGTATTTGAGACACAATAAGCTGGTAAATTAGTGCATTATCTAGATCATCTTCAGGCTGATCGACAATAATAGGGTTATCACCATGGCTGAGTAAGAAAGCGAGAATTGCAGCAGCTTTTTGTCCTGCTGAACCTTTTTCAATATTTTCAAACTTACTTCTTTCAATGTCCTTTGCGTACTCCACAACAAGCTGATCGTCAGGCCACCAAGCCATCAAACGATCAAAAGCTTCAGGCTGTTGTGAACGCTTGTGTGCAAGTGAAGTCTTCAAGCGATTATCAACTCGAAATGGTGCGGCATCATCTCCAGAGGCTAAGGCTAGGATTACATCCTTTAACTTGTGGACCTCATTCGCAATGCCTTTCAGAGTTAACTCTCTTGAAAGTAGTTGAAACAGCAAGCTATTGGTTTGATCATTTTGGTAGATAGAAGTGGCAAAACTGCTCTCAACACCAATATGCTCTCTGAATTTTGTTTCGATTTTACTTTTGTTCGCAAATGGTAAAAGCTTCATTTTCACATAGCGATTACCACCAATTACTTTTTTAATAAAATTCTTCCGCTTTATCTGTAGTCTTCGCCTTAGTACATACAGCTTCTTAAGTGAGGAGTCACGCTGCTTTTCTTTACTTATTAAGTTAGTTTGTATTGTTTCCAAGTTTTCTAGTTGAGTGTTAATCTCATTTCGTCGAGCAAGCCAACCCTCGTATTGCTCGGGATCTAACTCTTCTCCCCTCTCAGCATATTCTTGTACTACTTGTTCATATTTTTGTGTGGTTTCTGCACCTTGTATGTACCAAATTGACTCACTAATTGCTTTTTCTCTATCTTGTTCAGCTTTGATTATTGATTCTTTTATCTTTGCCAATTCAGTTTGAACAGAAACTAAATCATCTTTAAACTTCGCCTGTATTTCTTCTAATTCAGTGACATAAGCAGGTTTATCAATACCTTCCTCTAACAAAATAAGCTCTGCAAACTCTTCAGATAACAAGCTGTCTATCGATTCAATCAGTCCAGCAGTTCCTGCAGCCTTATCAACCTTCTGTTTTTCAGTTGAAAGTGTCTGATACGCGTTAAATATAGCTTTATGACCGCCATTCTCGAAACTTTCTATATCACTATTTAAATCATCTTTTTGAGACTCAAGATTCCCCTTATTATTTAAGTGCTCTTGTTGCTGTCGCACTTCCCGACAAAGGCCTAAAAAATTGTTCAGTTCTGCATCAAAATGATATTTCCATGCTGAATAATTAACTTCTTTAGAACGGTCGATAATCTCTAACAAACTATTAGTATTGCTGGCCAGTGCATTAATTTGCTTTTGACTATATAAGCTTACATGAAAACGTTCTTCCGGTTGCCCGTTATCGAGAGACCAAGAATTTTCTTGCCATTTATTGATATAGGGTGTTGTATTATGTTTCCAAATCGATTGGTACAATTCATTTCTTCTTTGTAACTCAACAAAAATCTCGGTATCAGCTTTGGTTACACCATTCTTGAAAGAACAAACATCATCATAAATTTGATCTAGGTCTGATACTTCACTTTCACGTCCTAATGCCAATCGAACCGACTCAATGAACGTAGACTTACCTGAACCACGTCCACCAATAACAGCATTAAAGAGAGGGTGTAGATTAAACACTGCAGGGTGACCCGGAATGCGGCCGCAATGCATCATCTGAGATATATTTAGACTTTTTAAGAAAATGTCAGGGGTGGAATTAGGATCATCCATACTGTTATCAACACAAAAGTCATGATCATGGAGAGCAAGCTTAAGTCCGTCTATTGATGGTTTGCTCATTTTAATCCACGAATATCTTTTACCTAAGCGACTACATTCATGAGCATCAGAACCTTGAAGTCTAGCTAAGTGTTCCGCCGCTTTTGATAACTCAGGGTTAACCGCATTAAGAAAGGTCAAATTCACAAATTCAGCTGCTTCAATTTTATTAAGCCAAGAATTAATTTCATGATTTGTATTAATTATTCCATTTAATAGCCCCTTAGGGCCATCGATATGTGCAGGTATAGCCACCCCTTCCGCATCTTTTATAATAGATATAACTTTATCGACAGACTCTGTTGCACAGGTTTCTACTGCATCACCATGCCCTTCCGTAATACCACATTGACCCAATACGGCTGATATTTTTGCAGAGTTACAGGAAGGGTCAAAAATAGCCAAAATATGTACACGAGATTGCGCAGTACTTACTGTGATTTCACAACCGGGAAACAGATGAAGTGGACGATACCATTCGGCGGTCTCATCGAGTTCTGCATAGGTTGCTTTTAAGCGATCAATCCAATTACCAGACACATGGTCTGTGATAGCTACACAATCGACCTTTTCCAGCATCAACGCCTTCAGCCAGTCGCTTTCATTTTCTTCAGGCTTTTTGTAATCGGAAGAGGCTGGGGTATGAGTATGAAAGTCAAATTTATACCAGCGACTACCAAATGATACTTGACTCATAGATCTATATTTCCTGAGATTAGTCTTGGGGTAGCTATTTGGAACACATTAGACAGGAGCAAAGAACACTGTCGGTAACTTGCTTTCTTAAAGTACCTGATCAGATGGGTGCTCCTAAATCCGGCGTCAAGCACCTAACTGAGATTCCGTAAGCCAAAGTAGCACAGTCACTTTTATGCGGACTGAGTTGAGAAAATCCGGTGTAAGCTACCGCCCTCACGTTCGCAAAATTCCGTGCCCTCATCAACCCAGCATAGCTGCACGCAGAACTGTACACACAGTGCAATCACATAGATGTGAGTTCATTAACAGAATTAAGGGAAAACGAAGTGATTAGAACTCTGTAGAGTTGCGGCTCTAACAAACTTAGGGGTAAAAACGAGTTTCGAGCCAAACTATTTCCTCATCCCCGAGGGAAAATTCAGGACGAATTTTTAGGTTGTCGGCGCCGGGAGCGCCTACAACCGACCCGGACCACACCAAAGAACAAAAAGGGCTTTTCTGGACAATCTTGGAGCCAGCAAAGAGTGCCTGGCGCGCTGCATACCATGCCAAAAGAAATACTAAACTCAAGCGCGACATACCTTCATATCTCACTTGAAGCACTTACCCTCAACACCCAAAAACGCCAAAGAAAACCACTCCCCAAGGGAAAAATACATGGATGTATTTTCAGGTTGTCGGCGCCGGGAGCGCCTACAACCGACCCGGACCACACCAAAGAACGAAAAGGGCTTTCTGGGCACTCTTTGGCCCGACAAAGAGTGTCTGGCGCGCGTCACACCATGCCGAAAGAACCACCGAACCCAAGCGCGACATACCTTCATTTCTCACTTGAAGCACTTCCCCCCCCCAAAAAAAACGCCAAAGAAACCCACTCCCCAAGGGAAAAATTCAGGACGAATTTTCAGGTTGTCGGCGCCGGGAGCGCCTACAACCGCCCCGGACCACGCCAAAGAACAAAAAGGGCTTTCTGGGCACTCTTTGGCCCGACAAAGAGTGTCTGGCGCGCGTCACACCATGCCGAAAGAGACACCGGACTCAAGCGCGACATACCTTCATATCTCACTTGAAGCACTTACCCTCAACACCCCAAAAACGCCAAAGAAACCCACTCCCCAAGGGAAAAATACATGGATGTATTTTCAGGTTGTCGGCGCCGGGAGCGCCTACAACCGACCCGGACCACACCAAAGAACAAAAAGGGCTTTCCGGGCACTCTTCGGCACG
Organism: Photobacterium sp. WH24; assembly: GCF_019204055.1. NCBI lineage: Bacteria > Pseudomonadati > Pseudomonadota > Gammaproteobacteria > Vibrionales > Vibrionaceae > Photobacterium > Photobacterium sp. WH24. Next base: position 92,415 of record NZ_JAGSOZ010000004.1, read on the forward strand.
ACAAAGAGTGCCTGGCGCACATCAGACAATGCCGAGAGAAACACCGAACTCAAGCGCGACATACCTTCATATCTCACTTGAAGCACTTACCCTCAACACCCAAAAACGCCAAAGAAAACCACTCCCCAAGGGAAAAATACATGGATGTATTTTCAGGTTGTCGGCGCCGGGAGCGCCTACAACCGACCCGGACCACACCAAAGAACGAAAAGGGCTTTCTGGGCACTCTTTGGCCCGACAAAGAGTGTCTGGCGCGCGTCACACCATGCCGAAAGAACCACCGAACCCAAGCGCGACATACCTTCATTTCTCACTTGAAGCACTTCCCCCCCCCCAAAAAAACGCCAAAGAAACCCACTCCCCAAGGGAAAAATTCAGGACGAATTTTCAGGTTGTCGGCGCCGGGAGCGCCTACAACTGGCCCGGACCACACCAAAGAACAAAAAGGGCTTTCTGGGCACTCTTTGGCCCGACAAAGAGTGTCTGGCGCGCAGCATACCATGCCAAAAGAAATACTAAACTCAAGCGCGACATACCTTCATATCTCACTTGAAGCACTTACCCTCAACACCCCAAAAACGCCAAAGAAACCCACTCCCCGAGGGACAAAATACATGGATGTATTTTCAGGTTGTCGGCCCCGGGAGCGCCTACAACCGGCCCGGACCACACCAAAGAACGAAAAGGGCTTTCTGGGCACTCTTTGGCCCGACAAAGAGTGTCTGGCGCGCATCACACCATGCCGAAAGAAACACCGAACTCAAGCGCGACATACCTTCAACTCTACTGATATCTCGGTACACACCCTCCCCTATCCCAAAACTCACCTTTGAAAATACCACTCACTGACATATAACTATCAGACTGTGCTCAAAATTCGCCCACCACGCCAGTCAAAAGGAAGTAACCATGACGGAATATCTCATCTATGCCTTTATCTATCTGATTGCAGCCGTGATTGCCGTGCCGCTGGCGCAGCGCTTTGGCCTCGGTTCCGTGCTTGGTTATCTGATTGCCGGGGTGGTTATCGGGCCAGTCATCGGCTTAGTGGGTGAAGAAACCACCTCTATTCAGCACTTTGCCGAATTTGGTGTGGTCATCATGCTGTTTCTGGTCGGCCTTGAACTGGAGCCAAAATCGCTCTGGGCCATGCGGCACCGGCTCATCGGGCTGGGCGGGTTACAAATCGGTCTGACTGCCCTTGCTTTTACCGGCGCGGGACTGCTTTTCGAATTGCCCTGGACGCTGGCACTGGCAATTGGCCTGATTCTGGCGATGTCCTCGACCGCCATTGTACTGCAAACCTTCAATGAAAAAGGACTCGGCCGGACCGAAGGCGGTAAAAATGCATTTTCTGTGTTGCTGTTTCAGGACATAGCCGTCATCCCCATGCTGGCGCTGCTACCACTGCTGGCATTGCCCGAGTTGATTGCGCAGGCACAATCAGTGACAGCGGCGGCGGCCGAACATCATGAAGAACTCAGTCTGGTAGCGGGATTGCCCGGTTGGGCTTATGGTCTGGTGATCACCGCCTCCATTGCCTTTGTGGTGGTCGGCGGTCATTTTCTCAGTCGCCCTTTGTTCCGCTTTGTTGCCGCTTCAGGTTTACGGGAAATTTTCACCGCCACCGCCCTGATGCTGGTGCTGGGTGTCTCTATCCTGATGAGTCTGGTGGGTTTATCGCCGGCGCTGGGCACTTTTCTTGCCGGTGTGGTACTGGCAAACAGTGAATTTCGTCATGAATTGGAATCCAACATCGATCCTTTTAAAGGGCTGCTACTGGGCTTGTTCTTTATAACAGTTGGTGCCGGTATCAATTTCAACATTCTGTTCAGTGAATTCTTTACTGTGATTGGGCTGACACTGGGCATCATGCTGGTAAAAGCGCTGGTGCTCTTCCTGCTGGCGTTGATTTTCCGGATTCGCAACAGTAACCGCTGGCTGTTTGCCCTGAGTCTGGCCCAGGCCGGTGAGTTCGGGTTCGTTCTCATCAGTTTCACCGTCCAGAATCATGTTCTGCCCCCGGCTCTGGCACAAACCTTGTCTTTGGTGGTTGCGCTGTCGATGATGTTCACCCCCGGACTGTTCATTTTCTACGACAAAGTCATATTGCCGCGCTTTGAGCATTCCTCCAATGAGCGCGAAGCCGATACCATTGATGAACAGGGCACAGTAATCATTGCCGGAATCGGCCGCTTCGGGCAAATCGTTAACCGCCTGCTGATCGCCAACGGCATCAAAACCGTGGTGCTGGATCACCAGTCGACCATCATAGATACCATGCGACGCATCAATACCAAGGCCTATTTTGGTGATGCCACCCGCCCGGACCTGCTGCACACAGCAGGAATAGAGCAGGCCGCCATGGTGGTGGTTGCGATGGACACCCCGGAAAGCAGCATTATGCTGGTCAAACATATCAAGCACACTTACCCTAACGTCAAAATCCTGGCCCGCGCCTACGACCGTGGCCACAGTTACCGGCTCCGTCAGGCAGGTGCTGATGTGATTGAATCTGAAACCTACCATTCCGCGCTGGAAATCGGCGCCGCTGCCCTGCGGGAATTGGGTCTCCCGCCTCGCCTGGCACAGCAACAGAAATCCGCGTACAAACGTGTGGATGATGAGCTGTCTGCCGGTCTCTATCAGGCCTGGCTGGGCGAGTCGAACGAAGGCGAGCGGTTTGATAATAACTACCTCAAACTCTTCAGGCAGTTTGAAGACAGAATCCACGAAGAAATGGCATTTGAGCGCTCAAATCATGATACTGAAGAAAACCACAAAGCATGAGTCGCGCTTATTATGACACGTAAAGATTCTCAGGTGTGCCATGGCACTATTGCCCGTGTCGTCGCACATCTGAATCCAAGCCCGTTTCAATTGAGCTTACCAATTTCGCGCAATGCGTCGCTTAGCGTTCAGAAAGTCAGTTATTTTCCATGAGTTTCAGTGTAGTCATGGGCCGGTTACAGGACATGTCCGTGGGCAGAAGAAGCGACATAGCGGTATTTTTCATTAGACCATAGATTCCAAAATGGAATAATATTCACTTTCCCTATAAATATTATTCTCCTTTTACACTCTTCTCTCGAAAAAATAACCATTAGTAACAATTAAAACAATAAAGTTTTTTATTACTGGATAACTCAATAACAATTAATAAATGAGTTTTAACTCGAAGAAAAATGTACGTCATATGAATGAAACATAGCCAGTGTTGCGATGAAATTCATACAGAAAACAAATACCATTTTACATTCCCATAGTTACTGTTACTCTCGCGAAAATTATCAAGGTCACAAACCAGATAATATTAATGATTTTTATTCCATATTTTACGCTTCATCAATAGCAACTAAATCAGCACTTTATTGTCGAGGTAGTCAGTTTGAAATGGTATGAAATTGAAGCTCAGAAGATTCATAGTAACGTTCCATCTGATAAAGAAATCAATATAAGCGCAGGATTCGGTCCTACCGGACTTCCTCATATTGGTACTTTATGTGAAATAATAAGAACAAACTTCCTGAAAAAATCCCTAGAAAAACTAGGGAGAAAAGTGCATTTCCACTTGATCTCAGATGACTTAGACCCCTTTCGAAAAATTCCGTTAAATCTTCCAAATCAGGGTTTATTAAAAGAATTCTTAGGAAAATCAATCAACCAAGTCCCAGATCCATTTCAAATGAAAAATAGCTTCTCAGAAATGGTTGAAGATAAGCTTGTAGAACATATAAATCGATACAATATTGACTGTAATTTAGTACAAAACTCCATAAGTTATCAGTCAGGTGAATACAATGCGGAAATTTTAAACTTCCTCCACAACTATGAGGTAGTGAATAACATCTGCAAAGAATCAGTAGGCCCATTAAGAAATAGGACCTATAGTATATTCATGCCTATATCGCCTACAAGTGGCAGAGTTATAGAACATATTAATTTAATTGATATAGATTCTGATACAGGGGAAATTACTTACATAATACCTGCCGATGAAATAATTAATAAACCGGGTAGTGAATACGGAATAGAGTTAAAAGATTTCTACTCGACGGAAATTCTCAATGAGCCAATTACGACATCTGTACTTGATGGTAATTGTAAATTACAGTGGAAAGCTGACTGGGCTATGCGCCTTCTGGCTCGAGATATTAGATTTGAAATGCATGGTGAAGATCTCACTAGCTCTGCAAATATCGCTATAAAAATAGCCACTTCTCTTGAAAGAGAAGCACCAAGACTGTATAAATATGGTTTATTTTTAGACGATAATTACAAGAAGATTTCAAAATCTAAAGGTAATGGATTCTCTTTAGAGAAATCAATGGATTTGCTAACCGACAAGGCATTAATTAATTATCTTGAAAAAAAACCAAAACGTAATTCTAAATTTCATGTAAACTTGTCACCCAGATTAAATGATCTAGCTCTCACCAAGAATGAGTTGTCTGTTTCTTATACCAAAGCACAAAGAATACTTAGTGCTTCGCAGCCTCACAATTTACAGTCAGCTATTGAATTTTTAAGGAGATACTCATTTTCCATGAGTAATGAGGCCATTAAATATTCATACAATTATTTCCTTGAAACAAAATCTACGTCGAAATCACCTAAATTAAAACTTTCTGAGAAAGAGAAAAAATTCGTTGGATTATTATCATTTTGCTTAGAAGAAATTAGTGCTGAAAAAACTCAAGATATAAATCTCTACCTTACTGTCCATGATTGTTATAAGAACACATTTGATAAACATTCCAAAGAACATCCATGGGAGATAATTTACAAATCATTATTTAACAATAATTACGGGCCAAGACTTTCTACCTGGCTAGAGATTTCAGGTTACAACGAGTTTATTAGAAGATTAAAGGATTCTGTTGAAATGTCAGAGACTACTTTTATAAAAGAGCTAGACCTGGACAAGGCTAGCAGTGATGAAGAAACAAAAATTGCCAGCAAGCTCACTTATACGACTGAATACATTAGGCCAAATTATTTAGAAGCTATCTCCTTTGATTTAGTAAAGGAAAAGTGTTTGAAGCTAGCACTGGCATTAAAGAACAAACGCGATGAGATAATTCAATCAGTTTCAAGTTATCAATGCAGGAATGTCACAGATGATGAAATTTCAAGATCACTTGATCTCCTTTTAAACATTCAAGAGAACCAAGAATATTTTAAGCTTAAGGTTCAAGGTGTTACTTCTTTCTTACCATTAAATCAACCTATTTATGCGACAGTGTGTTTTGGTTTCATCCCTTCACTTATGTCCAAAGATACCTGCATTCGCCCCCCCACAGCAATGCATTCACACTATCAAAAGTTAATTAAAGCTATAGACTTTACATATTTTTCAAATAGCTTATCCATCTCTTTTGAAGATAAAGAAAGTTTTATAAGTAAACGTATTCAAGTAACGGATGCTGTCATATTTACCGGAACTCCAGAAAATGCATTGAAAGTTAGGAAACATTTCAGAAAAAAAACGCTATTTATTTTAAACGGTGCTGGGCACAATCCATTAGTTATAAGTAAAGATGCAAATATAGATCAAGCAGTTGAAAGTGCGATGCGCGTCGTATTATATAATCAAGGTCAAGACTGTGCGGGACCAAATTCAATACTAATTCATCAAGATTCATACAGTATATTCAGACAAAAATTAGTGAATGAATTAGAAAAAATTAAAAATAAAGTTGGCCTTTATGATGACCCTGATAATATTGTTGGCCCCAATAGTGATGTTGACCACTCAATTAAACTAGCGACTATTTTCAAACAATATCGTGAATATTGTACGTATGGTGGAGAGATAAACATAATAAATGGTTTAATAAGACCAACTATTTTTGAAAAACCACTATCTCTTGGTGGTAATTACAAAGAGTTTTTTGCCCCCATATTCTTCCTTCAAGAATATAGATGTGATGAAGAACTTGAAAGTTATTTCTTTCAACCACAATATTCTAAAAATGCAATGTATATTTCTCTTTTTGGATCCAGCGACTATATCAACAATGAAATTAATGAAAACATCCATTTAAAAGATAGTATATTAATCAATACAGATTTACACCTCGTCGAGCGTGGAACAACGCCGTACGGCGGCCAAGGCATAGCAGCTTCATGCATTTACTTTAATGGAGAAGTCATCAAAGGTAATACATTGCCGCAAAGAGACATTTACAATCACTTGGTGCTAAACACCTAAATCATTAACCAACACAAAAAGTTTTATATTTAACATATAAAAAAACCGGATACTATATGAGCCAAAGTTCAAGTTTTTACCTCTCTATTTTCGCTGTAGTATTGAGTTCTTCACTTATTGGCTCATTACTCGGTTATTTCATTCCCTTTCAAGCTTTGCGGCTAAACAATGCTGGAGGAGACATTGACCTAATCGGGTTAATGTCTTCTGCTCCGGCTCTTGGAATGTTTTTATCGTCATTAATAACACCTCGTATTAATCACCGCTTCCCTATTAAGATAGCAATGACAATATCTTTGTTATTGATACTGATAACAATTAATATATCTATTTTGCAAACTGATCTAAAAATTGTTTTTTTATTCAGTTTGATTATGGGGATGTGCTGTGGAGTAATCGTTATACTAGGAGAAACTTGGGTTGCTGAAAGTAGCCCTAGCACACACAAAGGTAGATTTATCGGTTTTTACACCACATGCTATACTGGAAGCCAACTCTGTGGTCCTTTATTGATATCATTTTTTGGTTTTAATGATTTAATCCCAAGAAGCATTATATCCACACTATTGATTATATCTTCAATTTTCATAGTTATTTCAAGTATAGCACTCACTAGCAGAAATATTATCCATATTCGGTCATCATTTAATATTTTAAAAATAACACCCGCTTTGTTTATGGCTGTTTTTTGTTTTTCATTCTTTGATAGTTCTATCCTATCTCTATTTCCGATATATTCAGTTAAAAACGGTCATCTTGAATCATCTGCTGCATTGTTAATAACTTTAATTTTTGTTGGTGATGCTTTACTGCAAATTCCAATCGGATGGTTATCTGATAAGTTTGGAAGTAAAAAAATACATAAGTTATGTGGTTTCGCATCTTTAATATTAATCCTATTTATTCCGTACACAATAAACACACCGTTAATTTGGATTCACATGATAATACTGGGTGGTACTGCAGGTGGTATTTATACCATAGCCTTAGTAAGGGCTAGCGAAATATTTAGCGGTAGCAAGCTCATATTAACTAACTCACTATTTGGGATTCTATGGGGTGTAGGAAGTACTTTTGGCCCCATCATCAGTGGTACTTTTATGAAAATTTTCTCTCAAAACGGGATTATTCTTTCACTCTCACTGACAACTGCAATATTTTTAATTTTTACATTATATAAACCTTACGTTATGAAATTAGGAAAATCACATTGATGTTAATGAATATGTGCATTATCAGTTGATAAATATCAATTAAGCGTTTGATATGCTTATATTTTAAGTTTTCTTAGCTAAAACATATTCACTCACAAAGCAGTTTTCTGTCTGTTTACCAGTCTGTAATAAACAGGCATAGTCAGGCAATCATTCATTGTTGATATGAAAGAAGGGTCCATGACGCTACCGCCTCGCTCAATTTTAGATTTAGCCCCTGTTGCTGAAGGGGCCGATTTTTCGTCCACTTATGCGCGCTCTGTATCGCTGGCGCAACACGCTGAAAAATGGGGTTACAAGCGGTTCTGGCTGGCAGAACACCACAATATGCCCGATATTGCCAGTGCTGCCACCTCTGTGCTGCTCAGCCATATAGGTGCGCACACCTCTTCCATCCGGCTGGGTTCGGGCGGGGTGATGCTGCCCAATCATGCACCATTAGTGATTGCCGAGCAGTTCGGCACCTTGGAAGCGCTGTATCCCAATCGCATCGATCTCGGTCTGGGCCGAGCACCTGGCACCGACTATCCCACCATGCATGCGCTGCGCCGCGATCCGGAGCGCATGGATCCCAACTTTGATGAACTGCTGGAAGAGCTGCAGTTTTTCATGGGGCCGGTGTCACCCAATCAGCCGGTCAAAGCGTATCCTGGTTCGGACTCTTCAGTCCCCATCTGGCTGTTAGGTTCCAGCACTTACAGTGCCCGACTGGCCGGTGTTAAAGGTCTGCCGTTTGCTTTTGCCTCTCACTTCGCGCCGGATGCCATGGTGAACGCAATACAGATCTACCGTGAGCATTTCCAGCCTTCAGAGCAGTTGGATAAGCCGTATGTGATGATAGGCGTGAATATCATAGTGGCGGATACTAATGACGAAGCGCAGTATCTGGGTACCACGGAAAAGCAGAAGTTTCTTAATATGATCCGCGGAGTCCAGGGCAAAATCCCGCCACCGGTCTGGAGTATGGAGTCAATTTGGCTGCCTCATGAGAAGTACCAGATCGAAAAACAACTGCGGGAATCCATTCACGGTGATCAGGACACAGTCCGGACCCGATTGATCGAATTGACAGAACGTACACAAGCCGATGAAATCATGGCTAACGCCCTGATCTTCGACCATGAGAAAAAGCTGCGTTCCTACGAGCTGCTGGCGGGGCTGTAATAATGGCCGGGAGTGGTGACACTCCCAGCTCTTGAAGCCGACATGAGTTTATACCGCCTGCGTCGCTTTCCTGAATACCGGCAGCCTTGGCACCAGTAACCCCAGAATCACAATCGCAATCCCGACCAGTTGCAGCTGCGTCACGGCCTGCCCCATCAAGTACGCAGTCAGCACGGCAAAGACAGGCACAAAATTAAAGAACAATGCCGCCGTAGGCGACCCCAGCTCCCGGACACCGTTCAGCCACAGCAGATAACCCGCCACAGTGCCGAACAAACCGATGTACGCCACTTCAATCAGTCCGACTGACGAGCTGCCCAGCAACTCGGCAAAGGGTTTCACCTCGGGTGTCGCCAGACACATCAGGCCAATCACAGCCGCCCCGCTGACCATGCCGACAAGCGTATAGGGGATCACAGGTATCCAGCGGCTGATTCCCTGGCTGCAGTAGGTGTAAAAGCTCCATGCCAGCATGCCGGAGAAAATCATCTTATCGCCCTGATTAAACGCCATGTTCAGTAGCGCTTCCAGATGGCCATTAGTGATCACCATCAGCACGCCAGACAAGCTGACAACAAGGCTGAAGCATTGCGGCAAGGTAGGTAAAGTCCGCCTTGCTACACAGGCTATCAGCGCCGTCATCAGAGGACTGAGGGCCATAATCAGCGAACCGTTGGTGGCCTCCGTGTGCTCCAGCCCGGTGAACAGGCCCAGGTTCAGGCCACCGACACCCACTGCACTGACCCCAATCACCCAGCACCATTGCTTCACCGTTAACACAAAACGTTCTGATCCAATCAGTTTCAGATAGATCGCAAGACAAATTGCCGCGATCACAAAACGCCAGAACACCAGCGTGAGTGCATGCACTTCGTTAAGTGCATGTTTACCAATTGGAAAGCAGCTGCCCCAAAAGAAGGTACAGATAATGAGCAGAACAACGGCTTTCGTTGTTGATGAAGCATTCATAGTCACTCCAGATGACTTGTCACATGATAACCGCTAGTCTATTGGTTTCATGATCTGAATAAACAGGCATTATCAGCATGGTAAATCCCAAAAATGAAATCTAACTACTCTCTCGACGATCTGCGCTGTTTTTGTACCGTCGCCCGGCTGGGCAGCTTTAAAACAGCCGCTGAACATTTAAGTATGCCACTGTCGACACTCAGCCGGCGGATTCGTCAGTTAGAAACAGACCTGCAGTTGCGATTGCTGAACCGGGATGCCCATAGGGTTTCGCTGACCCATACCGGTCAGCAATATTTTGAACGCTCCAGCACACTGTTTGATGAGCTGAGTGATATCGGGGAAGATCTGCACAGAGACAAGCATGAGCCGAAAGGAAAAATTCGTATCAGTGCGCCGATCAATGCAGGCTCCCAGTTTCTGCGTGATATCTTTTTCGACTTTTTGCTGCAGTATCCTGATATTCAGTTAGATCTGCAGTTTTCCAACACTCTGATTGATATTGAAGCACAGGCGATGGATGTGGTCTTTCGTGTCGGCACCCCTGCGGTAGAAAACTGGATAGCCCGTCCGCTCAAAGATATTCACTTCATTGTCTGTGCTCATCCCGGGTATCCGGTGCAGTCCATCACTCACCCGGAGATGCTGAGCGACCATCCGTCGATCCTCTGTCATCCCATGTCGCTCTGGCAACTGGTGCATTCAGAAACAGGCACGGAATATGATCACCAACCCGTCAAAGGCCTGCGTCTGGAAGTCGATGAAATCCGCTTGCTGACCCATGCCATCCAGTCTGGCCTGGGGATAGGTTATATTCCTGACTATTTTGCCCTTCCTATGATCGCAAATGGCGAACTCAACAGAGTCCTCCCGGACTGGTGCAGCAAACCCCGCACCCTGTTTATGCTCTATCGCGACCGCGATCATCTGCCAATGCGGGTACGGCTGTTCGTTGAGTTCGTCATGACACGGTTTGAGGCGATAGCATGATCCGTTACCGGCTCTCGCACCACGGTCCCTGCTTACGCAACAAAAAGTTAGCGCCTGAGAACCTGTTCAAGCATAGAGGTGGCTTTCACTGACAGGCTCAGCAAAGCCATCAAAACGGCAATGATGATATGAAACCCACTGAACTCTGCTGTCATACCTGCGACAGACAAGCCCACGCCGATTAGCAGATAGTACTGAAGCCCAAACAGCGCCCCCGCTGACCCGGCCTGCGCCTGATACGCCTGCAAAGACTGGCTCAGGATGTTCGGAATGCCCATGCCGTACCCCACCACAATCAGCAGCATGGGTAGCAGAAACCACAGGCTATCCTGCAAGATAACGACACCGGCTGCACCAGCCAGAGCAAGCCCCGAGGCAACCTGAATCAACACGTTCTGAGAACGCCCTTTGTGCAACCATTGCTTGTTGAGAAAACTGCCAACTACGGTTCCGGCTGCCAGAACAAGGCCGCTGTAACCAAACACCTGCGGACTGTACCCCAACCGCGCAAACACAAAAGGCCCCTGCAGATAATAAGAAAACAACAGCACATTGAATCCTGCCACCAGTATTGCATGCCGCCAGAGATGAGTATCAACAACCATTCGTTTGCCCAGCACCAGCAATGAAGCTCTGGCGACTTCCCGCGGCCTGGTCTCAGGTAAGCCCAGCAGACAAAGCAGCCATAAAACACCCGCCAGCAGACTCAGCACAGCAAAAACAGCCGGGTATCCACCATACTCAGTCAGCACCCCACCCGCCAGCATGCCAATCACCGGGCTGACAGAAACACCCATACCCACATAAGAGAACGCTTTGGCAAGCGAGGCGCGGTCACAGCTGTCCCTGAGCATGGTTTGTGTTACCACAGAGCCGACGGCTGCCCCAAAAGCCGTCAGCACCCGACACAGCAACAATGCTTCAAACTGTTGCGCCTGCATCGCGGCCAGTGCTGCAACGCCGTAAACCGTCAGCCCGGCCAGCATGGTTTTACGGCGGCCAATCCAGTCTGACATGACTCCCCAGAACACAACACCTATCGCAAACGCAGTGAAGTAGACAGACAATGTCTGGCTGGCAACAGGTACCGACACACCAAAACCGGACGCAATATCCGGTAACGCCGGGCTGTAAATGGTCTCGACAATCTGGGGGAACATAATCAAAACCACCATCAGCCACAAAGAAGGAGATGGATTCATTATTTCTGCACTCATCTGAATAAAAGATGCGCACAGTCTACTCAAACCTGTTACTGTCCTAATAACAATACCAAGACAAAAAACATCGAAATAAAGACACATGGCTTTGATCAAACAATCCACCTACTTCGATGCCGATGATATTGAAACCGACGTGATCGGCATTGCCGCCCGGCTGGGAAAACATGACTCAGGGATGCACCGGCATCAGAAAGCACAGTTGCTCTATGCCCCGCAGGGATGCATGAACATTACCCTGAGCGGGATGCGCTGTGTGCTACCGCCGACCCGTGCGGCATGGATTCCGGCCGGTACACTTCACTGTGCGGAAATGTATCAGGTGGTGGAGTATCGTTCGCTCTATTTTGATCCCAGGCTCACTGCCCACATTGAAGACAGGGTGAAAATTATTGAGGTTAATCCACTGCTGCAGGCCCTGATTGAACGAATGGCTTTCTGGCGTTGGGACAAGCCAACTGACAGCATGCAGCTGACACACGCGTTATTTTTTGAGGAGCTGCAAGATGCCCGTGAAACCTGTTTATCCCTGCCTTTACCATCAGACAGACGCCTGTCTGCATGGCTCAATGCACTGCACCTGGATCAGCAAAATGCCCCGTCACTGAAAGTGTTAAGTGAACAGGTTGGCGCCAGCAGTAAAACCATCAGCCGGCTGTTTATACGGGAAACCGGGATGCCTTATCAGGACTGGCGCCAGCAATGGCGGTTACTGAAAGCCATCGAGCTGTTATCTGCCGGGCTTCAGGTTAATGATGCAGCGTACCGGCTTGAATTTTCCAGCGACAGTGCCTTTATCGCGTTTTTCAAGCAGCAAACCGGCCAAACCCCGCTGTACTATATTCGGGGTGGACACTGAGCCTCCGGCAAAAAGTCAGAGCTCAGACGGCTCGATCTGCCAGATGATCTGCCCGCCCTGCTCACCCCGGCAAAGGCCCATAATCACAGTCTCTTTCAAACCGGCCGTCTGCTCAGGCAAGCTGGTCAAAACGGCCGGATTCAACAGATGCTGCCAGGCCTCCCCATTGTATTGCGAAGCCTCCCGAGAGGCCTGAAACAGCCTCTCGGGTGACAGTGAACTGTTAAGCACAGGAGAGAAGCTGACCGCACTGTACAGCAGTATGCCGACGCATGTGTCCTGCCAGATATCACTCATGATGCCTCTTGAACGCTTTCCAACGTGGGTGGCTCTGTTGTCGCCGGGGCTTTCTGCTGTCCGCGTTTTGCCAGCAGGTAATAAAACAGCGGTGTCAGCAACAGACCAAACACAGTCACACCTATCATGCCCGAGAAGACCGCCACGCCCATGGCCTGACGCATCTCGGCGCCCGCGCCGGTGGAATACACCAATGGCGCCACACCCATAATAAATGCAATAGACGTCATCAGAATCGGACGCAGTCGCAACCGGCTGGCTTCCAGAATCGCGTCTTTCACCGAATAGCCTCGATCCTGCAGCTCTTTGGCGAACTCCACGATCAGAATCGCATTCTTGGTTGCCAGCCCGACCAGTACGATAAAGCCGATCTGGGTCAGGATATTGTTATCCCCGCCGTAGAGCACCACGCCACTGAGCGCAGAAAGCAAAGTGAGCGGAATAATCAGAATGATCGCCAGCGGCAGGCGGACACTTTCATACTGCGCCGCCAGTACCATGAACACCAGCAGGATCACCAAGGGATACACATACAGGTTTGAATCCCCGGTGATCATCTGCTGATAGGTCAGCTCGGTCCACTCATAGCTCATGCCCCGCGGCAGGGTGTCAGCCAGTATTTTCTCAATGGCCGCCTGCGCTTCCCCGGAGCTGTAGCCGGGAGCCGGTCCGCCGTTGATTTCCGCCGTCATAAAGCCGTTGTAGTGCATCACGCGATCCGGTCCGGCGCTGTCTTTCACATGGATGAAAGAGTCAATCGGCACCATGTCCCCCTGCGCATTGCGGACTTTGATCTGGCCCACCTGCGCGGCATCCTGACGATATGCCTGATCCGCCTGCATATTAACCTGATAAGTGCGGCCAAACAGGTTCAGATCATTGACGTACGTTGAGCTGAGATACCCTTGCAGCGTCTGGAAAAGCACATCCAGGTTCACGCCCTGCTGCATGGCCTTAGTGCGGTCGACCTCGATATCCAGTTGCGGTACGTTGACCTGATAGCCGGAAAAGACCCCGGCCAGCTCAGGGATCGCAGCTGCCTTTTGCATCACCGTCATGGTTGCCTGATGCAAGGCCTCAAAACCCAGCCCGTTTCTGTCTTCAATCTGCAGCCGGAATCCGCCGATAGTGCCCAGGCCCATCACAGGTGGCGGCGGGAAGACAGCAACGAACGCCTCTTCAATGCCGGCATACTGCTGATTCAGCCGGGCAGCAATCGCGTTGGCACTGGCTGCCGGATCCTGACGTTTGTCGAAATCATCCAGCGTCACAAACACGATGCCGCTGTTGGACGCATTGGTAAAACCATTGATGCTCAGTCCGGGGAAACCCAGAGTCTTGGTGACACCAGCCTGCGCCAGCGCCAGATCGGACATCTTTTCCAGCACCGCATCGGTGCGATCCAGCGACGCGGCATTCGGCAATTGCGCAAAGGCAATCAGGTACTGCTTGTCCTGCGCCGGAATATAGCCGGTTGGCGTGGTGGCAAACTGATAGCCCGTGAAACCCAGCAAGGCAACATAAGCCACCGATGCAATGGCACCGGCCCGGATGACTTTGCGCACTACCACGCCATAACCGCCCGACAAGGCACTGAAAAAACGGTTAAACGGATTGAACAGCCAGCGGCCGAACAGCCGGTCCATACCTCGGGTCAGCCAGTCTTTCGGCGCATCATGGCCTTTGAGCAACAGCGCCGATAACGCCGGGCTCAGGGTCAGCGAATTGATCGCGGAAATAAAAGTAGAAATGGTAATGGTGAGTGCAAACTGCTTGTAAAACTGGCCGGTCAGTCCGGTCATAAAGGCCGTCGGAATAAACACCGCCGCCAGCACCAGTGTGGTGGCCACAATCGGCCCGGTCACTTCGCGCATGGCTTTCACCGTCGCATCGACCGGGGACAATCCTTCACTGATGTTCCGCTCGACGTTTTCCACCACCACGATGGCATCATCCACTACGATGCCGATTGCCAGCACCAGGCCAAAGAGCGACAGCGCATTGAGGGAGAATCCCATCAGCAGCATAAAGGCGAAGGTACCAATCAGCGAGACAGGCACCGCCACCAGCGGAATAATTGACGCCCGCCAGGTTTGCAGGAACAGCACCACCACGGCAACCACCAGCAGCACTGCTTCCAGCAGGGTCTGAATGACCGCTTCAATTGATCCGCGCACAAAGACAGTCGGGTCATAAGCGATCTCATAAGACACGCCTTCCGGGAAGTCTTGCGCCAGACGCGCCATGGTCGCGCGCACATCATTAGAGATTTGAATCGCATTCGAACCCGCGGCCTGGAAAATACCTATGGCGGCGGCATCCTGATTATCCAGGGTGGAGCGCAACGCGTAGGAATCGGCACCCAGCTCAATCCGCGCCACATCTTTCAGGCGGCTGATTTCACCCTGCTCCCCGACACGGATGATGATGTTTTCAAATTCCTCAACCGTCGACAGACGCCCTTTGACATTGATCAGTAACTGATAATCCGAATGGCTTGCCGGCTGGGTACCCAGACTGCCTGCCACAGCCTGCTGGTTCTGCTGGCGGATCGCCTCGGCAATATCGGACGGCGTGAGGTTCAGCGCGGCGACCTGATTGGGATCCAGCCAGACCCGCATGCTGAAGTTGCCGGCACCAAAGGAGCGTACTGAGCCGACACCGCTGACTTTCGCCAGCTCATCTTTGACCTTGAGATTGGCAAAGTTGGACAGATACAGCATGTCATAGCGGTCGTCAGGCGAGAACAGATGCACCACCATGGTCAGGTTCGGCGAAGATTTTTCCGTCACCACGCCCAGCCGCTGCACCTGCTGTGGCAGACGCGGCAACGCCCGGTCAACCCGGCTTTGTACCTGCGAGACGGCGAGATCTACATCTGTGCCGATGGCAAAAGTGATGGTCAGTGTCATCATGCCATCTGCGGTGGACTGCGAAGACATGTACAGCATGTTCTCCACACCATTGATTTCCTGCTCCAGCGGCGAAGCCACTGTCTGGGCAATCACGCCCGGATTAGCACCGGGATAATTGGCCGTGACCACCACTGTCGGCGGCACCACTTCCGGATATTCAGTCACCGGCAACTGCCAGACCGCAATACTGCCGACAATGACAAACAGCAGCGACAACACAGAAGCAAATACCGGTCTGCGGATAAAAAATTGTGAAAACATAGTCTGTCCTGATTACTGTGCGTCGGTTGATTGGCGGGCGGTCAGCACACCGCTTCCTTCCACACTGTTGTCTTCTGTGTGCCACTGCTGATAGCGGTGAATATCGACCAGTTGCTCTGTCGTGGCCATTTCCACAACTTTCGGCGCAACCTGCATACTCGGCCGGATCTTCTGCAGCCCGCTGACCACAATTCTGTCCTCTGTCGTCAGGCCGGATTGCACCACACGCAAACCGGCGACTTTCTCACCCAGGGTCACTGGCTGGTAAGTCACCACGTTGGCATCATCGAGCTTAAGGACATACTTCCGGTTAAGATCGGTGCCGACGGCTTTTTCATCAATCAGAATCGCGTCATAAGGTTTGCTGGCGATCAACCGTAAGCGGGCAAACAGGCCGGGCATCAGCATCTGGGCTTTATTCTCAAAGGTGGCCCGCATCCGAATCGAGCCGGTCTGCTGATTGACACTGTTATTGATAAAATCGATATGGCCCTGATATGAAAATCCGGCATCGCCGGACAGTGCCATCATCACAGGACTGGAATCACGGGTTTCCGACACACGCACCAGATGGTTGCGGACATAATTGAGATAGGTTTGCTCATCGACATCAAACCAGGCGTACATCTGTTCGGTCGACACTATGGTCGTCAGCTCGCTCTGGCCACTGGTGACATAATTGCCCTGCGTGACCTGCGCGTGTGAAACTCTGCCGTCAATCGGCGACACCACCTTGGTGAATGACAACTGCAAGCGCGCGTGCTTGAGCGAAGCTTTCAGCGCATCCAGCTCGGCCCTGGCCTGCTGTAATGCCGCCTGACGGTTGTCATAGACATCGGCAGAAATGGCTTTGGTGGCGTTCAGTCGTTTGGCGCGGACAAACTCACTCTCGGCCAGTTTTAACTGACTCTGCAAACTGGCCTGCTGCGCTTCCAGCCGTTCAACTTCGGCGCGAAACAGGCGATCGTCAATACTGAACAGCACATCACCCTGATGAACCAGATCGCCTTCGCGGTAAGCCACTTCAGTCACGTAACCGGAAACGCGGGGTTTGAGCACCACTGTCTCGGGTGCCTGCAAACGGCCTGTGTATTCATCCCACTCAGTGATACGTTCACTGAGCACCGTCGCCACACTGATGGCAGGCAGCGGCGGTGATGCCGGAGATTCATTGCCGATAGCTGTCCCGGAGGCGGACACCAGAAAGACAGACATGCCACCAAGAAGCTGTTTCCTGAACACGTTTCTGAATGGGGTGAATAGGGTCATCAGGCAATCCTCTCTGACTTTGATACGCGAAATTCGATAAATGCAATGTCTTATCCGAACCACTAAAGAGGGATCGGATTTCACCTTGTCATTCTATGTTCCATTCAGCGTATTGATATTGTCGAAAGCTCGGAGAAGATTGCCTATTTCTACAAACAAATCAATTCAGCAAGTAATCACACCAGTAGCGATAAAGATTACAGACTCTTGAGTCTGTAAAAGACAGAAACGCGCCACAGCTGATATCTTGCCTTTTCCTACACAATCCTTGCCTAATCCTCTAATTGTCATTATGAGATAAAACAGTAGCAGTACGCTTGCCTTATACTCTATAGTCGTATGTGGATGAGAAAATGGTGAGTGACACTATGACGGGTACCCAACAAGAATTAATCAACCTGGTGAATCGGCATATTGACGGGCCGGGACTGACCGAAACGGCGTTGCCGGAGATTAAGCTGGTGCACAGCACGGAAAATACCTCCTGCTCACCCACCATCTACAGCCCTATGCTGTGTTTGCTGCTGCAGGGCGAAAAGCGCATTACGGCCGGGGCGCGTGAATTGTTACTGAAAGAAGGCGATTTATTACTGGTGCCTGTAATGATGCCTGTTGTCGGCGAGATCCTTCGCGCTTCAGAAGAGCAGCCTTACATCGGTATCAGTATTTCGCTGGATCTCAAGGAACTGACAGATTTACTGATCACCATGAACGAGCCACCCGAAGCCATTACCAAGTGTCCTTACTGCATCAGAACCGTGGCATCTGATGACGATATACTGTCGGTGTTCAAACGTTTTCTGGCCTTACTCGACCATCCGGAAGATGTCCCCGTTATGTTGCCGCTGCTTAAACGGGAACTCATGTTCAGACTGCTGAAAAGCCCGGTAGGGGTTCAGCTTCGCCAGTTTTTGTTACGGGATACCCAGGCCAACCGCATCAGTAAAGTCGTCGAGCTGATCCAGCAGCGCTTTAAAGAGCCAATCCGGGTACAGGAGCTGGCCGATATGGTTCATATGAGTCAATCTTCGCTGTTCAATGCCTTCAAAGCCGTGACATCCATGACGCCGTTGCAGTTTCAGAAACAACTCCGGCTCAATGAAGCGCGCCGGATCATGCTACAGGACGGCATAGACGCCTCCGCCGCCAGCTACAGAGTCGGCTATGAAAGCCCTTCCCATTTCAACCGCGAATACAGCCGGCTGTTTGGCATACCACCGATGACGGACATCAGCCGCCTGAGAGGCCACAAGCCAATGGTCGATGACAGGGTTCAAATGTAGTTCAGAGCTTTACCAACCCACTGAGTAAAAGCGCAGTAATGAGATTGCAGTGATCCTTTGAAGTAATCCTCACCGCCATAGGCGGTGGTTTAGGGATGACAATAAAAAGTGGCAGACGACGCTGCCACTTCTAAGCCTGTTGCTTACAACTACTGAAAAACGAGTGCTGAATAAATCAGGGCTTCAGTTTGAGCACAGCATCAATATCTGCGGCGCTGTGTCGCTCAGGGAGCACTTCCCATTCTTCACCGGACGTTCTGTTCACAATACGACCGCGCTGTACCGCCGGACGTTCAAGAATCGCTTTCGCCCACCGCTGCACATGCTGATAACTGCCGGCATCCAGAAACTCTGCCGCATCATAGGCATAGCCCAGTACCAGATTGCCGTACCAGGGCCAGATCGCCATATCAGCAATGCTGTATTCTTCACCGGCAATAAAGGTATGGTTTGCCAGTTGCTTATCCAGCACATCCAGCTGGCGTTTGGCTTCCATGGTGAAGCGATTGATCGGGTATTCGAACTTCTCCGGCGCATAGGCATAAAAATGCCCGAAGCCGCCGCCCAGATAAGGCGCAGAGCCTTGCAGCCAGAACAGCCAGTTCAGTACCCGGGTACGCTCGGCAATGTCGACCGGTAAAAAGTAGCCGAATTTTTCCGCCAGATAGACCAGAATAGAACCCGACTCAAACACATTGACAGGTGCGGGGCCGGATTGATCCACCAGCGCCGGAATTTTTGAATTCGGATTAACCGCCACAAAGCCCGAGGAGAACTGATCGCCATCGCCTATGTTAATCAGGTGCGCATCATACTCGGCATCGGTAACACCCAGCGCCAGCAGCTCTTCAAGCATAATAGTAATCTTCTGGCCATTTGGCGTGGCCAGAGAATAAAGCTGTAATGGATGGGCACCCACAGGCAATGCCTGCTGATGTCTGGCACCGGAGTCGGGACGGTTGATACTTGCCCACTCACCGCCGTTTTCAGCATCCATAGTCCAGACTTTCGGTGGTACGTATTCATTTGCCATTCTGTTACCCTCATTGAATAAATTCGACCCTGACTGATACATATTGGGCCATTCTCTGCCAAATCACGGCCTCAAACGCTTGCGAGTTAGAACCCTTTACTATTAACAAGTTTCACAAATTATATAGGCCTGAATGACAAGGCAGCCTGAGACGCTTTTGCCTGTCCCGTCAGAGCAATACACACTTGGCTGCATAATTCAGCCCGCCCAGGCGCTTTGACTCTTTCACAAACCCTGCGCATTAACCCTTGCATAAACCCTGCGCATTAACAAAGAAAGACCGATGCACAATCAGAATATTGCAAAACCTGTGAAACCATCAGGGTGTATTCTTCATTATTTGTCCTTTTCAGATATATCTCTGCATCAAGGCACAAAAACACACACACTTTTACTTAGCATCAGGCACCTTATTATAAATAAGCTGCTTTACTTATTACCCCCATTTCCTGCTATGACTACTCTTGGCTTGTGTTTACCCTCTGTGAACAATAAACCAAAGCGTTAAAACGCCAGTGGCTAAAAATAGCCACATAATCATAAAAAATAACCGCAACAATCAGTAATAAACATTAAATTAATAATGGCTGTTAGTTCCATGCTTCAGATGAGAAAATTAATTTAATTAATCGTTCAATTAAAAACAAATCATTGTTACCACTCTCTTAAACAAAGCCAACAAAAACAATGTCAACCTTTGTATGGATATTATTTATCACATTAAAAACCCTGACAAATAATCGTGACTCAAGTCACATCAGAAGACATTCCATCGACGAATTACTTTAATAAAAACAATAATATTGTCAGGGTATTAAAGGACTGACACTGAAAATCGCCACTATTCAACCGGATAAAAACCGCAATTAACCGTGCATTAAAACATCACGGATTAATTATTGTTGTCTGAAATGGCTTTAACGCATTCCAACAAGGAGGGACGTGATGTTTATTCACCGTCATATCAAGCAAATTGCTGCAATGTCTTGTGTTGCTGCAACTTTAGGATTTTCCACTCTGGCTAATGCAGATACCTGGCGTTACGCTCACGAAGAATATGAAGGCGATGTACAAGACGTTTATGCCCACAAATTTAAAGATTATATTGAAGAGCACTCTGACCATAATCTGAAAATATACCGCTTTGGTGAGCTGGGCGAATCAGACGATATTATGGAGCAAACCCAGGCAGGAATTCTGCAGTTTGTTAACCAGTCACCCGGCTTTACCGGCTCGCTCATTCCTGAGGCACAAATTTTCTTCATCCCTTACCTGATGCCAACAGACATGAAGGCGGTAATCAATTTCTTCAAAACCAGTAAAGCAGTGAACAACAACTTCCCTGCACTGTATGAAGAACAAGGCTTAGAGCTGCTCAAGATGTACCCTGAAGGCGAAATGGTGATGACGGTTGATGAACCTATTACCTCTCCGGAAGAGTTAAAAGGCAAAAAAATCCGAGTCATGACTAACCCTCTGCTGTCCTCCACCTATGAAGCCTTTGGCGCTACCCCGACCCCGCTGCCCTGGGGTGAAGTATACGGTGCCCTGCAGACCAACATGATTCAGGGCCAGGAAAACCCTATCTTCTGGATTGAGTCCGGCGGTTTGTACGAAGTCTCGCCAAACCTGATCTTTACGCACCACGGCTGGTTCACCACAGCTTCAATGGCCAACAAGAAGTTCTTTGATGGCCTGTCAGACGAAGACCAGGAAATGGTAAGGCAAGCGGCGGAATACGCGTTCAGCGAGACCATGAAACACATTACGGGTCTGGCTGAGAAGTCTCTCGCTAAAATCGAGCAATCCAGTGACGATGTCACGGTAACGCGCTTATCTGCCGAGCAAATTGCAAAATTCAAAGAGCGTGCACCCCAGGTAGAAAAAACCTTTATTGAAATGACAGGGTCGGACGGTCAGAAACTGCTGGATCAGTTCAAAGCTGACTTAAAAGCTGCTCAACAATAATAAAGTCGTACGAGGTACCGCCTGACAGGCGGTACCTTACTGTTTGAGGAAGTTGTTATGTCCGATTCCGAATCATTGGAATACCACTCGGAATTGCCCGGTGTGCTCGGCAAAGTCGATACACTGATCAGTAAAATTGAATCCTTCATGCTTGCTACTGGCGTGCTGCTCATGGCCCTGAACACCTGCGTAAACGTAGTAGCGCGGTTCGGTTTTGGCCAGGGCCTGTTTTTCTCCGGCGAAATCAATCGCATACTTATTATTCTGATTACTTTTGCCGGCATCGGTTATGCTGCCCGCCATGGCCGCCACATCCGTATGTCTGCGTTCTATGACATGCTGCCTTTCAAAGGCCGGAAAATCGTCATGATCCTGATTTCAGTCATCACTGCCGCGATCATGTTCCTGCTGGCTTATTTTTCCTACCAGTATGTGCTGTCTGTTTTTGAACGCGGCCGTATTTTGCCAGCATTAGGTTTTGAGATTTGGTGGATATATATCTGGGTTCCCCTGGGGTTTGCCGTCACTGGTGTGCAGTACTTGCTGACTGCCTATAAAAATGCGACCAGCCCGGAAATCTACCTGTCCACCGGTGTGCTTGACGAGTACACAGATACCAAAAATAAAGCATAAAAAATGAAGTACAGAAGGTATTCACCATGGCAATGACCTTAATGCTGATCATGATAGTGATGCTGTTGATCGGCTTCCCTATGATGATCCCTCTGATTACCGCCGCCCTGACCGGTTTCTACATGATGTTTGGCGGTATGGGACAAATGGATACTTTTATCCAGCAGGTGCTGGGTGGGATCCGGCCGGCCTCTCTGATAGCCGTCCCTATGTTTATTCTGGCCGCTGATATTATGACCCGCGGCCACTCTGCTGATCGCCTGATCAATATGGTGATGACTTTTATCGGCCATATCCGGGGGGGGCTTGCCATCAGTACCGCCGCTTCCTGCACCCTGTTTGGCGCAGTTTCGGGCTCTACTCAGGCTACCGTTGTCGCCGTGGGTTCCACGCTGCGCCCCAAGTTGCTCAAAGCCGGTTACAGCGATTCTTTCTCGCTGGCTCTGATTATCAATGCCAGTGATATCGCCTTTTTGATCCCGCCCAGTATCGGGATGATCATCTATGGTGTCATTTCGGAAACCTCTATCGCTGAGCTTTTCATTGCTGGCGTCGGCCCCGGTCTGATGATTCTGCTGTTCTTTTCTCTGTATTGTCTGGCTTACGCCACCATCAATAAGGTACCGACAGAAGAACGCGCCAGCTGGTCTGAGCGCTTTGATGCCGCTAAAAGCGCCATCTGGCCGCTGATGTTTCCGGTGATCATAGTAGGCGGGATTTACGGCGGCATCTTCAGCCCGACGGAAGCCGCAGCCGTGTGCGTGCTTTACGCCGTGTTTCTGGAATTCATTGTTTTTCGCTCACTGGGCAGCAAAGATATTTACGCCATTGCCAAATCCACCGGTTTGATTACCGCGGTTGTTTTCATTCTGGTCGGTGTAGGGAACGGCTTTTCCTGGATCATATCCTTCGCGCAGATTCCGCAAATGATCCTGGAAGCGGTCGGCATTGATGAAATGGGCCCGCTCGGGGTGCTGGCATCCATCTCTGTGGCTTTCTTCATCGCTTGCATGTTCGTCGACCCGATTGTGGTGATTCTGGTGCTGACGCCAATTTTTGCGCCAGCCATCGAAGCCACCAATCTCGATCCGGTTCATGTCGGGATCATTATTACCTTGCAGGTGGCGATCGGCTCCGCCACACCGCCGTTTGGCTGTGACATCTTTACTGCCATTGCGATATTTAAAAAACCCTATTGGGAAGTGGTGCGAGGAACTGGCCCCTTTATTGCCATCTTGCTGCTTTCAGCCACCCTGCTCGTGATCTTCCCTGAAATTGCTTTATTCCTGCGTGACGTTGCGTTCGCAGACTAGCCACCAGCAGGGTAAAGTCCGCGCCCTGCTCAGGTACAGAGCAAAAAAATGGTTCCCGCTTTAAGCACAGACAGTATGTCAGCCAGTCTATTCACGTACGAATGTATTCACGTACTCAGGCTGGCATACTGCCTGCTCTTCTGGGCCTTTTATCCAGCGCCCAAGCACTAACCAAATGCCATCTACTGGCCAGCAAGCGTAATGCTTCCCTGGTTTCTGCCAGACAGCCAAACCCGCCAAAGAAAAGAAACCGGTTACAGAAACCGGTTACATTCTGAAATTGAATGATCTACACTGCACTCAGGATCCAATATTGTTCATGAGATCGTTTTGCCAGCACAAGGGGGTTACAGATGTCACAACAAGGCTTTCCGACTGATTTTCTCTGGGGCGGCGCAGTGGCTGCCCATCAGGTCGAAGGGGGCTGGGATCAGGGAGGCAAAGGCGTCAGCGTGGTCGATGTGCTGACCAAAGGCGCTCATGAAGTGCCGCGAGTGATCACTGAGACGGTAGAAGCGGATCACTTCTATCCCAACCATGAAGCGGTTGATTTCTATCACAGGTACAAAGAAGACATCGCGCTGTTTGCCGAAATGGGCTTCAAATGCTTCCGGACTTCCATTGCCTGGACACGCATTTTTCCCAATGGCGATGAAAAAGAGCCCAATGAAGCCGGGCTGCAGTTCTATGACGATATGTTTGATGAGTTGCTCAAAAACGGCATCGAACCTGTGATCACCCTTTCTCATTTTGAGATGCCGAACCACCTGGTGAAACACTACGGCAGCTGGCTGAACCGTGAGGTTGCGGACTTCTTCGTAACCTTCAGCCAGGTCGTGATGGAGCGTTATAAACACAAGGTGAAATACTGGATCACCTTCAACGAAATCAATAACCAGCGCAACTGGAAACTGCCTATCTGGGGTTACTGCAACTCAGGCATGATCTACAGCGATCATGGCAATCCGGAACAAGTGATGTATCAGGTGCTACACCACCAGTTTCTGGCCAGTGCAAAAGTGGTAAAACTGGGCCATGCCATCAACCCGGATTTCAAAATCGGCAGCATGATTCACATGATGCCGCTCTATCCGGCCACCTGTCATCCTGATGACGTGCTGCTGGCGCAAGAGCTGATGCGTCAGAAATACCTGTTCAGTGACGTTCAGGTACGGGGCTATTATCCCAGCTACCTGCGCAAAGAGTGGGAACGCAATGGCATCGCGGTTGAAATGCAGCCCGGTGATGAGGCCATTTTGCGTGAAGGTTGCGCAGACTATCTGGCCATCAGCTATTACATGACCAACATAGTGTCGGCGAAGAAAGACCCAGACGGCGAAACCACTTCTCTGTTTGAAGACAGTAAGCTGAACCCTTACCTTCCAGCCTCTGACTGGGGCTGGCAGATTGATCCCGATGGCCTGCGCGTCGCGCTGTCTGATCTGTACGAACGCTACCAGAAACCTATCTTCATCGTCGAAAACGGTTTTGGCGCCATTGATCAGGTCGAAGATGATGATTCGATCAATGACGACTACCGGATTGATTACCTGAGTGCGCATATCCGGGCGGTTAAAGAAGCTATAACGATTGAGGGCGTTGATGTCATGGGATACACCCCGTGGGGCTGCATCGACTGCGTGTCTTTCACTACCGGGGAATACCGGAAACGCTACGGCTTTATTTATGTCGATAAACACGATGACGGCAGTGGCACCATGGCACGGTCGAAGAAAAAGAGTTTCTTCTGGTACCAGAACGTCATCGCCACCAAGGGTGAAAGCCTGTAACGACGGATAAAGCATTCTAACAACAGCTAAAGTTCGCTACACTCGCCATCCGGCCGCGGCTTACTGCCCGTGGCCGGATGATAAAGAGGACAGGCAATGGCAACCATAAACGATGTGTGTAAAGCAACAGGCTATTCCAAGGCCACAGTGTCACGTGTTTTAAATGGCACCGGGCAGGTAAAAGCCGCCACCCGCGATGCTGTGCTTTCTGCCATGCAAGCTCTCGGCTATCAGCCCAATGCACTGGCGCAGGCGCTGGCAACCAATACTTCGAATACGATTGGCCTGGTCCTGCCCCACTTTCAGAGCAGCTATTTTGGCAGCATTCTGCACCATGCCGAGCAAAGCACTCAGCAGGCCGGTAAAAAGCTGTTAGTGGTCAACAGCCACAACACAGCAGACGGTGAACAGGAAGCCGTTGCCACCTTAGCCAATCAGCGCTGCGACACGATATTGCTCTACAGCCGCCATCTCAGCGTTTCAGATCTGGCTGCTCTGCAGCAGAGTGTGCTGCCGCCTTTGATCATCCTGAACCGTCAGCTTGAAGATAACACCCTGCACAGTTTTGGTTTGGATCAACGCCAGCTGGCAGAAATTGCGATGCAACATTTGCTGTCTCTCGGTCATCGCCACATTGCTTGCATTACTTCCCCACTGGCAAGCGAAACCGGTCAGATCCGCTATGCGGTGTATCAGCAAATGCTGGAGCAACAGCAGATAACCATGCAGCCCGGCTGGGTTCATGAAGGGACAAATACCCTGGCAAGCGGTTATCAGGCCGTGGAACAGCTCCTCAGCAGCCAGCAGAGCGTCAGTGCCATTTTTGCCTGTAACGATGACATGGCAATCGGTGCCATTCGTGCCTTGTTCGATCACGGTCTGCGCGTGCCACAGGATGTCTCTGTGATGGGTATTGATAACGAACCTGCAGCCGCTTACGCCATTCCCAGCCTGACCACCGTCTCCTTGCCGATTGTTCAGCTCACTCAGGATGCCATGACACTGGCGGTATCCCTAGCCAATAAACAGCACGCCCCAACGCGGCACCAGACCTATAGCGGGGAACTGGTACTGCGTGAATCAACGCAGGCCCTGACGTCGGCTAACTCATCGTACTGAGTGCGACATCTGGTTTAACCGTCTTTCTTTAGCAAAGCAAATTCTGTAGCCAAGCTGATTCTGTAACCAAGCAGGGCAGATATCCTGCTTGCTGGGGTCCAGTATCGAGTTAAGGCTGAATGTTAAACGTGGAAATCACCGGCAGGAAGATGGCGAACACAACCGTCCAAAACCAGCCAAACGGCTTATGCCAGACCTTTAAGTTGCAGATGACACTATCGTCTGTGTTTTTTGTTATTTTCATCTCGTCTGCCATACGTCAAACATCATTGCGCTGTTCTGCCGATGCCGTTTCATCTCTCATTTGACTGGACGTCAGTGTGTATCGCTTTATTTCATAATAATCGGGGCGCTTATCTGTAGCAGGCAATGCACCTTCAAAAGAGGCACGTGATGGATCAATGCCAAGTGCTGTTTTGATAGCCCTATATCTTTCCTCATCCAAATCTTCCAATCCGAAGACGATTCGGACATCCAGATTGCTGGCACGGTAGACCTCAATAATTTGTTTCATCATCTCCGTTAGTTCAGGCGCTTTGGCATCTTGGTCGAATTTTTTTAATCGATATTGAGCGCCAGTTTGATATTCAGACTGGCTATCCAGATCAAACCGATTGGCTTGTGGTTCGAACTCAAGCTCAAACCAGCCGTATTGAGTCATTGTCGTGCCATCTCTTTCTTCCTCAACAGGTTTTTCGTAATACAGAATCACTGCATCGCGCTCTGTCATCTGATGACTGATCTGGCGCCACAGAAAAAATCGCCGAACTCGAAAAGACCACTGACGCTCCCTTTTCCGCCATACCATTTCTTTCTTTCGTAATACGGACCAAAGACTCAGTAAAGCGGTCAGGTACTGCACCGGGAAATAAGGAAACAGCACAATCAATACAACAGATGCCAGGAAAAAGACCAAACCAACTGGCCTGTGCCAGACACTCAAGTTACAGGTGACGATATCGTCGTATTTATTTTTTTGCATTGCTATACCAACCCCACAATTCAAAAGACAGCGTCACTTTCGATGCACTGCCGATGCGATTCAACTTTTCCAGCGCTTCACCGTGACACTTGGTACGCTGAATAATGACTTGAAATAACCCACTCAGAAAACCACTTTCAGGAAGCTTAATCAAAATGAAGGCGACTGGATGAAGCCATTCATTGATTCATATTCCTCAATACGAACGATATTCAGATGCGACATCTTCTTTTAACTGCCTCAGATGCGTCCGATAAACAAATACGCTCGTGAGAACCGACTGGGTTTGACTTGTTCCCATAGGCGATTTGAAACCCTTCTATGGCTTTCCATTGAAAATGGCAAGCATAGAACGCACTCAGATCCAGCAATTCTGCTGTCCCGCTTTCGTTTTCACTGACACTTTCGTTTCACTGAAAAAGCAGGGCAAATGCCCTGCTTGCCAAGATCCAATATGTCATTAAGGCTGGATATTAAACGCGGAAATCACCGGCAGATACATGGCATTGGCGATGTATTTATGGGTTGCTGTAGTTGGGTGTGTTACCCCCCAGAACACATACTTATCCGAACCAAGATACGCACATTCATCGGTAAAGCTGTGGCTGTACAGATAATCCGCCGCGGAATTGCGATTGATATCCAGACAGGCATCTTTGGCATTGGCAAAACCGTGTGATGCAGGATTTGTAGTGATCTGGTCAAACAGTTGGTGCGCATCAAACAACACCACCTTTACGCCTTGGTCCTGATAACGTTTTGCCTCGGCCTTTATGAAAGCGTTGAAGGCCAGAATTTTCGCCTGCACCTTGTCGATCTCTTCCTGCGTCGCGTACTTAAACTGCGGCGCACGGGTGGCATCCGGTAAGGTCATCAACAGAATATTGCTCGCACCAGATGCCGTTAAACGTTGCATAGCCGTGCTGTAATCTGCTTTGGCCTCTTCCACCGTGCGGTCGTAATTCATGAAATCATTCAGCCCGAACTCCAGCGTAAACAGGGTATTGGCCGGATGGTAATTCTGAGCAAGCTGCATGTACGTCAGATACGAGCTCACCTGCTCAGTGACTCCCGTAAGCGCGACATACTGATTAGAACCGGCTGCACCGCCCACTGCCCAGTTGTACAGCGGCAGATTCAGGCTTTCTGCCAGATATTCCGTCCAGACAAAGCCGTTAGAAAAATGGCCGAGGAACCAGGAATTGCGGTTCGGGAACACCCACTGCGATGCATTGAACAGGTTGCCGGTATCCGACAAACTATCACCAAACGCGACCACTTTGTTGATGCCCATCGAGATACCCAGATCGTTGGTCCAGATAGAATGGTTATAAGACAGGCTGTTATCGGCAGCAAAATAGGTCATGTCAGCCGTTTCATGACTGACCCCAAGGGTTTCCGCACAGCGCGCTTTGATCTCAGACTGCGGGGTATGGGTATAGAACATGTTCTTAAACGACAAGGATGACCACCAGTAACCCTTGAGCTGGTAATACTCGCCCTTTTCATCTAACGCCCACTCCCAGCTTGTGGCAGGATCATCGTGAGTCTGCGCCGGACGATACCAGCAACGGACATAAGTATAAGTGTTGCTGCCCTGAACCTGCTCAATCTGCGCCGTCGACAAAGGCTGAGCATAAAGATGGTGTGAGGCAGGCGCTTCTCCACTTTGCGCAGCAGCGGTAAAGGGTAACAGCATGAGGAGTAATAATTTTTTCATAATGAGCCATAGGTTATTGGTAAGAGGTATGACCTATAGTTGACGGTATCGGAATCTGTCAAAGTTGCACTGAAACTACGAGCAATAAAATGGAACCCAGTTCAAACCGAGGTGAATTTGTAAGCGATTAAAACGGTTCGAATCTGGCAGCCATACATAACTCTGCCCATATTATCGTCAGTCCTACACAGGCACACGAAATTTGCCTTCCCGGTTGATATTTTTCTCACTGCAGAATGGGCGGATGCTATATAAAATTCATTGGCTCTATGTTCTTACTTTCATGGCTCAATTTCAGGAACCTCATCAAGAATACCAATTTATTATGTTTTTTAATTCAATAGCAATTTTTATTCAAAGCTTCAACCTTTCAGTTTGGTGAAGATATATACTGAACCACAACCACACTCTTTCATAGTTCGATTTATGACTTTGAAATGTATATGATATAAAGACATAAAAATGGTAAAAATTTTAAAAATCATGCGTTTGTGGAAAATTTATTTCTGGCTGAGTATTTATAACCTCATCATGGCGATTCGTCTTACCTATCAGGATGAAATGACATTTCTGAGTATCATCGACTGTGTTTTTCTATTATTCTCTGTGATTGGCTTACAGGGTTATGTATACCGTATTCAATATTTTTCAGCACAATTTTGGCGGTATTTCTCACCGTTCTTCATGGTATGGCCCTGTCTCGTTACCTTGATGATTATTGATCTGGAAGCGATAGAGGCAAGAGCCATGGCGTTGATCTCATTTTTTATCCTGACCTATATTCCGATGAATGTGGCTCTATATCGTTATAAATCACTCCATCCAACACTGAGTAAAATACAGCAGCCTGACAATTATCAAAAAACACAACCATAAAAAACGGCAGTTTTCACTGCCGTTCTGATTAATGCGCACCTATTGTGCAGCCCAACATCATCATTCAAGCGTTTGCTGCAAGGCCACTTTCAGCTCTTTCTCGGCTTTCGCAATCACTTTTTCGGCCTGTTCGCGTTGCTGACGGCCTTCTTTGACGCGGGATAACGTGTTGTTCAGCGTTTCTATCGTCAATTGGTTAACCGCCTGCAGGGATTCGAGATCCAGGATACCGCGCTGATAGTTTTCAGCAATTTGCTCTTCCAGCACTTTCAGGTGTTCAGCGTTTTTCACGTACTGTTTGTTGGTGTAATCCTTCACAGTGCGGGTGACTCTCAACGCCTTTTCTTTCTCGTAGTTGGAAATCGCAATCAGGAACTGGCGCTTCCACAAAGGAAAGGTGTTATGAACGATATCCTGGATATCTTCCATCAACATTTTATTGCCTTCCTGCGACAAACGGATCTGCGGCGCGGTTTGCACTGCAGCAAGCCGGGTGAGCTCCAGATTATGAACCCGTTTTTCCAGTCGCGCGACGGCCTGACTGGCATCACGGTATTTCTGCGCTTCCAGCGCATCGCCGGATTGAACAGAGGCCGCGTGCAAGGCTGGTAATATATCCACGTTCAACTGATTGAGTTTGTATTTACCCGCGGCAATGAAGTGCTCCAGGCCTTTGAGCAACTCAAGGTTGTTATCGTACAGGCCATCCAATTGCGTGATATCGTGCGCCAGTTTCACTTCCTGCGCTTCCAACTGCTGCGATAGCTGCTCAAGCTGCTGTTTGACTGAATCAAAGCTGCGAGAGAACTTCTTGAAGGAATCAAACAGTTCGCCAATCAGCGGCAGGTTCGCCAGAAAGCTATTGCCTTTGAGGCGGTCAAACGCGGCGCTGTCCATCGACTCCACCATAGATTGCAGGATTTCTCCGGCATCCCCGGTATCACGGACCCGAACTTGTTCAAGCACGTTATCGGAAAACGCGGTGATTTTTTCCAGCGCTTCTTTACCAAAAGTGATGGTTGCAACAGCGTCGAAAGGATCAAAGCTGTCAGACAAGGCAACGATTTCAGGTGTCACTTCCAACTCCAGCAAGTCGGCTGGATTGGCTGAGCGGACAGGCTGCGGCTCCGGGTTCACAATGTCATTCATGTTTGCTCTCCTTAACTCGGCTGATGACAAGGAAAACGCTGCCACAGCTCTTCAAACTGTTGCTCGAACGCTGTCAGAAAACGGCGGTCATCCGTCAGCGTAATGTCTTCCTGGTTGTATCTGGACGCACTGCGTGTCCAGTTGAAACTGCCGTTGATGAGCCGGGTGCCATCAAATACGGCAAACTTATGATGCATATGATAAGCCGTGGTATCAATTTTCACGGCGACGCCTTTACGTGCCAGATAATCAATATCACTGCCAGCGTCATTGAGCTTGTCGTTATCGGTGATCACCCGCACTTGCACGCCACGTTCATGCGCTGCCAGAATGTGTTTAGTCAGTTCATCATCCGCAATCGTAAAGACACAAATATCCACTTTACTGCGCACCTGTCGCAGTTGCTCAATGATGCCGCCCGCACAGGCACGCCCCGGTGAAAACCAACTGGTCGCGACTTGTGCAATGGCAGAGCTGCGGGTGTTATCAAGCACTTTCACTACCCGTTCCAGCCAGCGAAGTACAGCAAGGGGCTCTGCCCCTTCCTGTATGGCTTGTTGCGCCAGTTTGAAGCTCTGGTTGCGCAAAAAAGAACGCTCATCATCCGATAAACCCACTTCCACCAGTGAAACCTGTAATTCACGCCGCTCGTTGTCGTCCAGCCGGCCATCTTCAAGCGACGCTTTCAGCCAGTCGAGCCACTGTTGCTGATTCATTGCAAATCCTCCAGTTTTACAGGTTGAGCGAACCGCGCAACATGCTGATTCAGCATCGCTAATTGCTGAACGACTTGTCCGGCACGGTCACTTTCATCACCCATCATTTGCTTGCGCTGATAGGCCTGTTTGATGTCTTCCCAGCGGGCTTGCTGTTCAGCGCTCATGTTGCCGCGCAGTTCTGCCAGCTTAAGCAGGTTTTCTTCTGTGCCATTGGCCAGCGTCTGCGCTTCGCCCTGATAGTGATCCTGAAGCAAGGTATTGAGTTCATCATCCGTCATCACCGAAGCGATTTTCTCAGCCAGCTTATTCATGTTCCGGTAAGAACCCTGCAACTTAAACGGCGGCTCAACACGGTAATCGTCTGCCGTTGCTGCCGACAGAATGTACTGCTGATTCACCTTCAGAACCGTCTGCTGAACCAGCATAAGTTTCTGCAGCGTCGCCACAATTTCGTTGGCTTCGGTTGATGAATACGAGTGCGACATATCGCTCAGCGCAACGCCATCCCCTTGTGCCATTTTGACAAAACGATACAGATCGTTCAGATCGCGGGTTGCCAGTGGCGCCAGAACCGGATTAGAGGTGAGTGAGTTCTCAATAAAGCTCAGCTCAAACGCATATTGCTGATCCGACAGCATGTCACCCAGGTTATAGATATCGGCCCGGTTGGCCAGCATGTCCGGAATCCGGAACGCTTCACCGGTTTCGGTATACGGGTTCCCGGCCATGACCACAGCGAACTTCTTGCCGCGCATATCATAGGTTTTGGTTTTCCCCTGCCAGGTTCCTTCAATCCGTCGGGTACCGTCACAGAGTGAGATGAATTTCTGCAGCAGTTCCGGGCTGGTGTGCTGAATATCATCCAGATACAACAACACATTGTTGCCCATTTCGAAGGCCAGATTGATCTTCTCGATTTCACGCGCTGAGTTCTGATCCGGCGCATCGGCCGGATCCAGCGAAGTGACCTGATGGCCAATCGACGGGCCGTTGACCTTCATAAAGACCAGTCCCAGCTTATGCGCCACATATTCGATCAGGGTTGTTTTACCGTAGCCAGGCGGAGAAATCAGCAGCAGCATCCCCATCAGGTCCGTCCGCTTCTTGTCGCCGACTGTGCCCATCTGCTTGGCAAAGTTGTCGCCAATCAGGTGCAGGTAGCTGTCGCTGATCAGCTTGTTGCGAACGAAAGAGGTCAGCGGCCGCGGTTTAAACTCGCTCAGCCTGAATTGATCTTTTGCCTGATTCAGTAATGCCGTCCGCTGACTCAGATAAGCCTCAAACTGAGGAACCACTTCGCTGCGGTGATGTTCACAGCGCTGGATGAAATCATCCAGTACCAGGGTTAATGTGCCGCCTTCAACCCGATCGTGCTCGCCCAGCAGTCCCTGTACAGGACAAGCCAGAGAGAAGTCCACAGGACTCAGCAAGCGGTCTGAATGGGTATTACATACCGCAATCGCAGCGGCTTCGACCACAAACGCCTGACCATATTGCTTCTGGGCGGTGTAAGCACTCAGCCATTGCTGGTGATCGGCAAAGGCGACATCCAGCGCCAGTTGCTCGCCGTTCCAGCCCAGACTGCGACGAAATTGCAGGTAATCTTCACTCAGTTCAAAGCCATCCTGACTGACTTCAATCCGCACATCCGTACCCGCCAGTAACCGAATCAGGTAATCGCTGCTTTCCATAGCAGCCTGACCCTGCACCGACTCGGCCAGAGTGTGCTGCAGCGACAAGAATGCATCCGCAGAATTCAGGTGCTCTTTCAGCAGCTGTGCATTTTTCGCTTTTTCCTGCCAGCGATGCAGTTCCGTTTCCTCCTGCATCATCAGCCACAATAACGCATTGGCCCGCGCACGCTGGCTGAATCGCAGCAATCCGGCCTGTTCAAAGGTCGGCAGCACATCCTGCAATATCAGAGCCGCATCGTGATCGTGGATCCCTTTGACATACCCTTCTTTGTAGCGCGGCGCAGAAAAATGCTGAACCAGCGGCAACAAGGATTTGTCACGGCCAGCCTGATAAAGCTGAGCAAGCGACAGATCATCAGCTTTGTTCATGGCACTGTGCAGCATCAGGTACGCCAGGTATTCACCGCGATAAACCGCCTCACTTTCAGACGACACATCAAGGCGCGCGATTTGCTGCAGAGACAGGAAATTTTCATCTGCAATAGGCTGATAAAAATCGGTACCGGAAATATGCGTACAAAGCTGTTTGTTATGCTCCACCAGGCTCAGATCAAGCGCCTGTTGGTTGACACTGAACTTGTGACGACCCAGTCGCAGTACTTTGCCGCCATCTTCGAAGATATCCTGATTATCACGAAGCGAACGCAGCGACTGGTCTTGCAGCGATTTGAGCTTAGCATCCAGACTGTCAGCCTTGACGCTGTCGCCCAGATCACGAATCGACTGCGACAGCTGATGCAGTTTGAGCACCATGGCGTCGGTGGCGAAATAACTGTTCAGCGCTTTCACATCATCAAAGCGGGACACTCGTTTTTCGACGCTGCCCATGGTGACATTGGCAGCCTGCATCAGGTTCTGTACCCGGCGCTGCTGCGCTGCAATCAGCTGTTGCTTGTGATTGTCCAGCGTCGACTGAATCTCATCGCGCTTGGCGTAAATCTCCACCAGAAACTGATCGAAATCTGCAAAACGGGACTCCAGCTTGTCCAGCTGACCAACCAGTTTCGCCAATTGTGTATCACACTCATCCGGCGTGGTCGCCTGCTCCATCGCACTGCTGACCGACTGGCCCAGCAGTTTGAACTGGGCACTGAACTCGGCCTGAGCCTCGTTACTTTGCAGGCTCTGTGATTTGTTTCTCAGCCTGGCCGAGACCGCATTCAGCAACGACGAGACTTCGGTGGTTAAGTCCAGAATCCGGGTCGACTGGGTCGGATCATCGGTTTCAATGTCTGTGACTTCTTCAGACACCAGCTGCAAGTCTGCACGCAGTGTGTCCACCTGCTGCTGAAGCGCCTGAATGTCTGCGGTCTTGCTGACATCCGCCAGCGAAATTTCTATCTCGTGAATCTGTTGCTTAAACGGCTGATACGCCTTTTCTTCCTGTAACAATGCCAGCAGCTGCTGGTTCAACAGCTCACGGTGCTGCTGCAGGTTATCAAGTAAAGCATCAACACTGCCGGTATCCATATAATGCTGCTGACGCAGCGCCATGGTGGCACCCACCTGCGCTTTCAGCTCTGACAGCAAGGACAGCAGGACATTTGCCTGCTCTTTGGGGGCCAGTTTGATCTTCGCAATCAGGTTCGTCACGACCTGCTGATGCTCAGCCAGGCTCTCTTCAGCGTGACGCTGCATCTGAAGAACTTTGGCAAACTCATCAATGATCTTGTTTGCCGTGTCCATCAGACTGTTAATCACTTCCCCCATGCCCAGCGCATAATGATGGTTGAGCCAGTGATAGTGATCCAGCGTGATCTGACATTCTTTCAGCAGCACTTCAAAAGCAGCCTGAGTGACTTCTTCTGACTGCGCCAGCTGGCAGATAGACAACACGGACGACAGCGCCCGAACCAGTTCGGCATTACCCAGGTTAAACAGCGGGCTGGTGTTGTCAGCACTGGCATTCTGCGCGGCATAGTGTTCCGGGGTAGAAAACGGCGTATCCCAGATTCGCAGCGGGTGAATGGTTGACGCTTCCGCATTTTCAGACAACTGGAATACCAGCATCCGGCCATCGGGATAGAGGCTGAATCCGTGGCTCTCCATAGGTGCCGCAAACTTCTTCTCAATCATGTTATAGGTGAAGCCAACGTAATGGCCTTCGAGCATGTTGAAAAAGAAATACAGGATATCTTCACCGTTGGGTGAGGCAATTTTCTGGAAGAACTTCAGGTGCTGCCACGGCATGTCAAACTGCTTGCTTTCGCCGTTTGCCAGCACAAAGCCGTGAGAGTAAAGCACACCATGATCTTCCGGCAGCGCTTTGGCGCTCAGTCCTAACGCATCAGCCCGGGCAACTGACTGGTTGATCGGGTTATAAATAAAATAGCGCGAGTGCTTTTCACGGTGCGGTTTGATTTTTAACGCGATCAGCTCACCAATAAAGGCATACTCAATGAAAGCATCGGCAACACTTTGGTGCGGATCGTCCACCGATTCGCTGTAGATCCCTTTACCGTCATCCGTGTTGTCTTCCACCTTGATGGTCAGATCGCCGCCAATGCATTCGACAAACAACTTGTCGCGGATCGACACATGCGGATGAGCTCCGGCAACCTGATCGTCACGGGTTGTGGCAATCCACTCAAAGTCATGCTGCTGAACGTTTTCCAGCTGTTTGTTACCCAGCGAATCAATATATTCAATTGAGTTTGCATTGAGCTGGAAACGGAAGACTTTGCGGTCTTCAGGACGCATCCCGATCTGGAAGGCAATGTACAGAATGCTTTCCTGACGAGAAATCTGTGTCAGGCGGGCATCGCTGTAGTAAGTAAAAAGTTCGGTAAATTCGTGCAGAAAACGGGCATCCGTCAGAAAACTGTTTTCCAGCGGCAAAGGTTCGATGCGGAACGTGCCGTCCTGCTCGTGTAATTGATATAAACCAAAGACATCCTCCAGGGACGGAGAGGATTTCAGGCCGACATGTACCTGATAACCGAAGAGAAGTTGCTGATTGACCTGCGCCATATCGATGGGAATGGAGCGGGCTTGTGTCTGGACATTCGTTTTACCGACCAGTTGGCTTTCTTGGCCGCCAAAGATTGTCTGACGATTCTGATTAAAGGCTTGAGACAGGGACTTGAGCTGTTTACCTTGCTGAAATAGACGGGATTTCAGTATTTCGTACGCCCCACCCTCGCTCACCGCTTGTTGAGTTGTTTCGGACATGCAATTACCTAATAAATCCCGCCTCCTAAGAGGCGGGAAGCGTGGGATGATTAACGTAAATTACAGTTTGTCTTCTGAGTGAGAGCTCAGTGTACTTTGAATTTTCTTCAGTAATTCTGATGCACCGCCCTGTGAATTCAGCAGACCGGCCAGCGCCACGTTACTCAGGTCGCTGCTTTTCAGATCTGTGTTTTCCAGGATGTCTTTAATGTCCTGAGGCATGCTGCGCAGACCTTCAACATATTCAGAAACCAGTGGATTCAGTACTTTAGACTCGGCAAACTTCGCATCCATTGAAGCGGCATCCATAATGGTACGACGGATTTGCTCCATGCCTTCGCCACCGAACAGCTTGATGTCCGCCTGAGACAGAGCCTGGGCCAGCGCTTTCGCGTTCTCGCCCACCACAGATTTCTGCGCGTCGATACGGGCGATTTCCAGCTCTTTATCCTGTTGCAGCTTCATCACCCACTTATCATGCTCACGTGTGTGCTCATCGTACTGCTGAGCCGCTTCGAAGCGAGCAGTCTGCGCTTCGGCTTCCGCCAGACCTTTCGCACGCAGTGCCTGCGCTTCCGCTTCGCCCGCACTCTGCAGTGCGAAAGCTTCCGCTTCACCCACTTCACGAATCGCCAGCGCACGCTCGCGTTCCACTTCAATTTCAGCCAGACCCGTTGAGCTGATCACTTCTTTCTCAGCTTTCGCCATACGCTCTTTCGCTGCGGCTTCACGCTCTTTCGCGATAAATTCAGCTTCAGCACGTTTGGTCGCTACGATCTGGTCAGCTTCTGCTTCACGAGTCTTCACAGCCAGTGCGTTTTCAGCATCACGGGTCTTAACCTTCAGCGCAGCGTCATTTTCAATCAGCAGACGTTCCGCTTTCTCGCGGGCAGCGTCTTTCTCCGCACGGGCAGCAACCAGCAGCTCCAGCTGTTTCGCTTCTGCAATCGCTTCGGCTTCAGTCAGAGTGACACGTTTCTGACGGTTCACTTGTTCGTGAACACGCAGGTTCTCCGTTTCTTCCTCTTCGCGAGCAATCTTACGTTCAATTTCAACACGTTGAGAACGCATTTCCGCCACAGCTTTGAGCGATTCTTCCACTGTGGTCTCTTTGTGCATTTCTTTCTCTGCCACTTCCGTTGCAGTACGGACTTTCTCGGTTTCAACGGAACGGTTCAGCTCTTCCTGCTGGATTGCCACCTGACGCTGATTGGTAATGCGCGTCATTTCGACTTCCATCTGAACACTTTCGCGTTTCTTGGCAACTTCTTCTTCAGTTTCCAGTTTCGCCAGTTGCGTCACGCGTTCATATTCTTCACGCTTCTCGGAAGACAAAGCTTCTTCCTGCGCTTTGATAATATCAATTTCACGTTTCGCACGAGCAATGCTTTCCTGCTCCTGCTTATCCAGTTGCAAACGGTTGGCTTCCGCTTCAACATTTTTCTTCTTGATGGTTGTGCGCTCGTCCTGACGAATCGCATTGGTTTCGGTATTCTTATGCGCGGTGATCATGGAAATCTTGCGAATACCTTCAACGTCCAGGATGTTGTCCGGGCTGTGCGCGTCCAAAGACGTCTGGTCAATTTTATCGATTACAACGTCATAGATTTTAAAGCCATCCATTTCGCTGCCGATCACTTCAACCACAGCATCACGGAAAGTACGGCGATTAGTCAGCAGTTCTTCAAATTCAAACTGTTTGACGGCCGTTTTCAGTGCTTCAGAAAACTTGGGCTGGAAATGTTCTTTCAGACGTTCAATATTCGATGCTTCATGAGCAGTAAACAGTTTCGCAACACGAACGATATCTTCTTCTTCGTGGTTAACACCGATATAGAAATCCACTTTCAGGTCGGCACGGATATTATCGCGGCAGTGCAGACCTTCGTACTCTTCGCCTTCCTGATCTTTACGACCGCTGCGAATCACAGAAATCTTCTTACGCGTGATATCCATATATTCGTGCTGGTTAATGACCGGCCAGACAAAGGTACCGGTCAGAGAAGCACGGGTGGCATGCAGACCATTGACGATCAGTGCATCACCTTCCCCTCGAACCTTTTTATATCTGGATGTGAGAAAAATTAAAATCAGTAAAAATATACCGACTCCAGCACTAATAAAGATAACGCTTGGAGAGATTTGCATAGCCAACTCCTTATGCTTAGCTATTTTTCGCTACTATATAATGATTTGTTGTTTTATCTTGAGAAACGATGATCACTTCATCGCCATATTCCATTGATATCTCCGGCTCGATCACCCGGACATCAAGTAAGAATTCACTGCCGTTATGCTGCACGACAACTTCACCCCGGTTCTGGTTCACCAAACTGCTGTGAACCCGGCCTTTCAGGCCAATAAAATCAACCTTGGCAAAGCTTTTCTTTTTATCAAACAATGGTGCCAAAGGTTTGAGCAACCATGCAGCAATGAAAAGAGCCAGATAAGCCGTAAATGGAATCGACACGACTTCGACAACCATCATCCAACCGGCTTCTGAGACTGCATTCAGCGCTTGCACCAGATAAAAAGAGACAATGGTTCCGACAAAGAAACTGACACACAAGGCCACCATTAATGGCACTTTCGACAGAATCGGCGGCAGAATCAAACCCGCACCCGGAATATTCTCTGCATCAAACAGATCAACATCCGGTGCGACACTTTCAACAATGTTGAATACCAGATCCACCAGCATGATGACCAAAAAGATGACAAAAGGAACGAAAAAGACATTCGTTGGAAAAGAGAGCAATATCGAGATCATTTCTTGAATGGTCATGCATACCAACTAATTTATAGAGTTATCAATTTAAATTTATTTCAGGAAACCAGTCACATCTTGCGACCGTATATAAGGAAACGTTAAACAAGGTTTCTGGAATTTATCATCCCCTTTCTTTGCCGACAATGACTTTCCCCAATAAGGATGAATTGAAACATGAAGTCGTGAATATGAATAATTCACAACACCATCGGGCATTGTCAGAAAACAGGCTTATTTCTCACTTTTGTTGCTGTTAATTTCACGCTATAGACTGTGATTCTGACAGGTTGACCACTCTCTCAGAGCCGTATCAAACTTTCCCTGTTTGAACCCGAATCTGAAATTCACTTTTCCGTCAGAAAAAATATCTTTCCTCAAATCTCGTTGCTGAAAAACTGCGCAGGAATTGAAGATGAAAAATACATTACCGGCAAACTACACTATCCTTTTGAATGCATTGTTACTCTGTTTTGACAGCGATGTGTCAATTTCAGCAACCTGCTCGGTATGTGACATTTAAAATTGAGATGTCTTAATAAAAATCATGAAATTGATAGATTTGTTATTTTCTTGATGTTCTGGTCCTGATTATATCGAACCGGACTTAAGGTAACAGGACGGAAAGGCGGTCATTTCAGCAAAAAGCCGAAAACTGAAGTCAGCAAACTAATCAATCGTAGGAAAGGTTCGATACTCATCAACTAGACCATTTTTGATGAAAAATACGAGTAAGTATCCTTCACCATACTGGCTGTGAACATTTCCGCCAATGAAATAAGCCAGATCATGATCGTACTCATGATACCCGGTTGGCTCACCAAGCAAATCAATCAAGGTTTCGCTTTTCATTCCGGTAACGCTATATTCTTTGAGAAAAGAATAAACCATCGTCCCTCTGGTTGATTCATCTGCTTCGCTCCAGGCACTCTGGCTGAACGCTTGATCACCTAAGGTTAAAAATGCGTCATTACTTTGCTGCTCAGAGCATGCTGAAAGAACCAGTGCTGCCGTTAGAAGGTAAATTTTTTTCCACATATAACTACCTATTGAATAATCATCAGTTCGCCACCTTGAAGAGCAGCCATACATGCATTGGAAAGAGAGCTATCACTTCCACCTCTTGCTCCGATACGCAGCCCGACATCGTTGTTATGAAGATCCATTTTCTTCTCCATAAAGGGGTTATCCGGGCTGGATTCATGAGCATTTGTGAATCGCTGCGCATTCATATATCCCAGATCGCGAGCCATAAGGGCAGACCAGAAGCAATGTCTGAATGCATCCGACGCATCGTTTCTGCCATTCTTTCTTACCAAATTCTCGATTTGCTTGAGGCGCAAGGCTATCAGTAAAGGGTTTAGTGACACTTTAATCATAATAGCCAATCACTTATCAAGAATTAACATCGGGGTTTCGGTAACAGGAGTCAAACATAGCTGATTAGTAAGATATGGAGAAACTTTAGGGGGCTAATGATTTTTTGCACCAAGTGATTTAAGGCTATTTCGAGTTAAAAATAAATAATATCGTATATATTATTACATCAATTGATCGTGAGCAATAAATTATCTATAACAAACCACGCCAAAAAGCTTTCAGCTCAATTTCTAATCCGTCTATATCGATTCCGTGATTACCTTTACTCATCGCTGTGATCAAGCCATCTTGATGGTTATCACGGATGTCTATAAGAATTTCCTTAGATTTCTCTTTCAAGATATCACGCATATCAAAGCCAAGCAGAAATGCTGTTACGAATTCGACTTTATATCCCAAATCACTTGGGATGTAGTCTTCCCACATCCGATCAATGTGGATAAGCTGATATTTACTGAGTAACAGATAAAAATCACTGGCATCTTTTGGGTTCTCATTACCCCGCTCCCACCAGGCTATCAATTTCATTAGTGCAATTCCTGGTAACGAGGCTACATGAAAAAGAAGATCATCGTATTTTACTTGAATAGAGGATTCATATGCTTCACTGAATCCAACGACCGACATTGTTTCAACATGTTTTGGTGGCCACTGTATGCGCCTTTCAGAATCTTCCAACGTACCAAAAGGCAGAATGTCTACAGGCAATCCTGATTGCGGTTCGGTAAGCCGATGTGCAATATCCGTTGCAATCAGGCCAGATGCAATTAGCTTTCCTCTCATTTCCTCATACTGAGACCAACTATCAACAAATATCGCTGTATCAATATCTCGTGTTGCCCGACCAGGTGTGTGACCAAAAATGCCGTGCAATACAATATCTCTGGCTGTAGCACCAGCAATAAAGTAAGGGATACTCAAAGCATCCGCTGCTTTAACGACAGTGGACAAAGCTTTTAAAAAATCATTATTGAGGGAGTACTTTAATTCGTAAATATCGTTCATTGATTAACTCCGCAACTTCTCGGTTTCTGCCATCATGTGAAGCTAGCAAGTCTCCGATGGTTAACAACGCATGACCTTTCTCGCTTATCTCAAGCTCATTTCCCCAAAAAGGTTTAGTCACATACAGCATTGGTGAATCCTTCGTACCTAATGGATACCTTTGCATCGCTTCTGAGCTATATAACAACAACTCTTGAGGATTTAGGTACTCAGTAAGTTGCAAAGCCGCAACTTCTCCTCCCCATAACTGGCTATCTTTCAATGTGATTTCATTCCAACTTGAAGGCGGTGGATATGGAATGGTGACTCTCTTAGGAATAATCGTTTTTCGGTAACTAATTAGCCATTCATACAATAACTGGTCAACATCGAGCAAACGGCGTGACTTTTTGGCCTGTGGCATGTACCGGTTGTTTATTAAATACTGTATTGCCTTGTTGACCATGCCTAAAGAAACCCCTGCCTTTAACGCAATTTCCTGATACGTTGCGTACAAGAGGTTTGGTTCAGAGTACAGCGCAAATACACACTTTACGATTCCAATACTCATGGTATTGCTATGCGTTGATACCTCAGCTTTGTTACCTAGTCTCTCGATCAATACGTATAGATTATCTTGAACGATCCTTACGCTCCCACTGCCATCGATATAGTTAATACCTAACTTATCGCATTCGCCTTTGAGAAATTGAGACAAAGTATTGGTAATCAACATCCCCGTTTGAGCAGACTGTTCGGAGTAGGTATACAGTGACTCTTTACGATGTACCTGCTTGATCTTCACAGGAAAATATCGCGTATTATCACCAAATTTGAGTGTTAACGTGCCGTCTATGTCATCGTAAGAATATGCCGTGTACTGTGGTTCCCAACTTTCAGGAAGTTGCTTTAAAATTTGATCAATGGTGATTTCAACACTTTTCATAAACCTGACCACTTTCACGATTATCAAATATTTCATGATTCATGAAAATAACTATAATCGTGAAAATAAACCATGTAAAGCACTCAACTGCATTGGTGTGAGAATCGCTACCTATCTCAAACGAATTAACTTATTGGATGTTCATCAGCTAGCTTACAGCAGAGGTAAGCATTGCTGATAAGG
Source organism: Photobacterium sp. WH24 (assembly GCF_019204055.1). NCBI lineage: Bacteria > Pseudomonadati > Pseudomonadota > Gammaproteobacteria > Vibrionales > Vibrionaceae > Photobacterium > Photobacterium sp. WH24. The sequence continues at coordinate 135,497 of NZ_JAGSOZ010000004.1, forward strand.
AGCCCAAGCAGAAAGACTGATTTATATTCGGAAAAGAAAAACGGCTTACAAGCGTTAGCCTGTAAGCCGTTGATTTTGATGGTGCCCCGGGCCGGACTTGAACCGGCACAACGCGAACGTCGAGGGATTTTAAATCCCTTGTGTCTACCAATTTCACCACCAGGGCACGCAATTCTGGATTGCGATGGGTTAGACACCATCTTTAGTACCGGCAGCTTGCCGTTACTATAAAATTTGGAGCGACACACGAGGTTCGAACTCGTGACCTCAACCTTGGCAAGGTTGCGCTCTACCAACTGAGCTAGTGTCGCAAATGGAGGCGCGTCCCGGAGTCGAACCGAGGTACACGGATTTGCAATCCGCTGCATAGCCACTCTGCCAACGCGCCTTAAACTGATGAACCGATTCGGTTATCGTTTATTACCATGACCGCTTCGTCGTTAGCCTCCGTTGCGGTACGGGATGCATTCTACGCAATGGAGAGATCGAGTCAACTGCAAAATTCATCATTTTGAACTGAGTGATTATTTTGCGTTCAAAACCTGTCTTTCTTCTCGTTTTTTGCCCGTTACGGTATGAGCGTTTGTTGGGTTTTCAGCGCTATAAGAGGGAGTTAGCCCCCTCTGCTGATGAAAACAGCCACCCGACTTTTTTCAATTTACCGATTTTACTGCCACCCGCTCTTACACCATGTCACCTGGCCTCTTGTCATTTCCTTGCAAAAAGCAGAAAATAGCGACCCAGATCACATTCCGATATTGTTATGCGCCGTTTCATCCTTTGCCTTTTTCTTCTGATGGGTTCCTTGCTGGCAGGCTGCACGCCCAGCCTGCAGGATAGCGCTCATCTGCAGGTTCGCTTTCTGACTCAGTTGCCGCCTTCGCCAAGTCAGGCTGATCTTGATCATGTCACCCTGCCCAGCCGTGATGGCATCACCTTTTATTCTGCGCAAAATCCGAATGTGGAACGTCAGCCGTTTTCCTATATCACAGCCATTACTTCTGAAGTACGGGAATACAAAGATTCGGTGAACCTGCTGCCACAGGCGAATTATCCGGTATTGGCGAGCAACATTGATTTTGGGCTGAAGCAGAGTGAGACAGGTGTTTATGCCTATAACCGCTATAAAGGCCGGGCGGACGCGCTGATTCGCTGGTATGGCAATACGCAGGTGGCGTATCTGGCGTTAATCAATCCGTATCATGATCAAACTGACAGCTTGCAGGAACAGGATCTTGAGTTACTGCGCAACAGCGTCGACCGTCTGCAAGTCAAAGGTATCAAAAACATCGTGTTATTAAGCCAGTATCCGGCCAGCGTTTCACCTGTCTTGCTGCAAGCCATTCAGGGCGTTGATGTGGTCATCAGTACTGGCGAACACAGCCAGACACAATTGGCCAAAAACACTTGTATGGCTCAGTTCTCCCAGAATCGGACAGATAACTTAGCCCTGGTGTTTGATACCAAAGGGCATCTGACACAGTGCCGCTTCGATTCATCAGGTTCGGCAACATAACAAAAAATGCCACCCCGTTCACGGAGTGGCACACAACTCAAACAAGAATGAAAGTCGCAACTTAGTCGCGAACCAGCTCGACGGCTTCGCGCACCAGACGACCGATCTCATCCCAGTCGCCATTGTCGATCAGTGCCGGTGACACCATCCAGGTCCCGCCGCAACAAAGCACACGATCAACAGCCAGATAATCACGAACGTTCGCTTTGCTGATGCCGCCGGTTGGCATCAGGCTGACATCAACATAAGGTGCCAGCAGGGATTTCACCATGTTGATACCACCAGACGCTTCTGCCGGGAAGAATTTCAGAAAGTTCAGACCCAGCTCCAGCGCCTGTTCAATCTGGCTTGGGTTATTCACGCCCGGCACCACAGCAATGCCTTTTTCCTGACAATAGCGAACCGTGTTCGGGTTCAGGCCCGGTGCAACAATAAACTCTGCACCGGCAGCTTGTGCGCGATCAACCTGCTCGGCATTCAGCACAGTGCCGGCACCAATACACAGCGACGGATACGCTTCATGCATCAGACGGATCGCTTCCGCCGCAGCGTCGGTACGGAAAGTCACTTCGGCGACAGGCAGGCCATTTTCAACCAGGGTTTTCGCCAGAGGAACGGCCTGTTCAACACTGTTGATCTGAATAACAGGAATGACTTTAAATTGTTTCAGTTTTTCAATCAGGGATTGAGACATTAACTTCTAGCTCCTTACATAATGTCTGTCATAGCTTCAGACGGAATAATCGCGCCTGGGTGTTGAATAACGATTGCGGCCAGTTGATGGCCCAGCTCAGCGGCAACACTGGCGGCTTGCCCGCTTAAGCGTCCCGCCAGGTATCCAGCAGCGAATGAGTCGCCGGCAGCACAGGTATCCACCACATTGCCGACCGGATTGGCCGCTACTTCGCAGGCTTCGGATTGATGGTTTTGCAAACCGGTCACCACCACGCAGGGTGCAGCGCCGCGTTTGATAACCACCTCATGGCAGCCCAGATCGCGGCACCGTTCGATCACGTCACTCTGGCCCCACACTTTGTGATCGTCGTCTTCTGTGATCAGAGCAATATCAACAAATGGCAGCACCTGTTTGTACCAGTATTGTGCCTGTTTCGCCGTCCACAGTTGCGGACGGAAGTTATTATCGAAGACGACTTTGCCACCGTTGGCTTTGTGCTTTTCCAGTAAGGTGATCAGAATGGCTTTGGCTTCTTCAGCCAGAATGGCCAGACTGATACCACTGATATAAAACACATCAAACTCTTTGTTTACAATTGACTTTTCCAATGGCGTCACGTCTGAGGCGAAATAAAACTTCGCCGCACTGTCATTGCGCCAGTAATGAAAATGACGCTCGCCATTAGGTTCGGTTTCAACCAGATACAAACCGGGTAACTTGTCTTCCAGACGTCGCACCAGCCGCGTATCTATATATTCTTCCTGCCAGGCAGACAACATATCCTGACTGATATTGTCTTTTCCGAGCGCTGTCGCATAGCTGACATCCAGTCGGCGGGAACGCCCTAAACGCGACAGATACAGCGCCGTATTTAAGGTGTCTCCCCCAAACGTACGACGCAGTGGCTGGCCGCTTAACTCGACCATACATTCACCAAAAAATGCGATTTTCACACTGGTACCCTTCAATGAGATTGAACACTAGAGCCAGCAAACCTTCTGCGTTGAGGACTGCTTACCGACACCAACAGCACAGGTTAACCGCTTCTAATTAAAGCCTAATTCATGATGCAGGCCTTGGTTCATCACAAAGACCTGCATTTTTACAAGTTTCAGCTAATTATTTCGCACAAGCTGCTTGAGTACCGATGTCCTTCTGAACAGTGTTTTCCATCGCTTCACGTTCTGCATCCAGAATGGCTTTCGCCTGAGCTGGCGTTACCTTGTTGGCAGGTGTGACCAGGCTGACGACAACACCGGCGGCCAGCGCTGTGATCACAGAAGGGATACAGGGGTTGCCCCAGTAAGCGCCCCACTCGGCATTCAGGATAATGGCAAAGGAGGCCGCCGATGCACCGGCCAGTGTCGCCAGCGCGCCTTGCCAGGTGTAACGTTGCCAGAAGCGTCCCAGCATGCCGCAGACAAACATGCCTGACATCACGGTCGAAATCATTTTGGTGATATAGCCGATAATGTCATTGGAGGTCAGGGCAAACAGCAGCGCCATGCCAATCACGATCACCAGCGACAGGCGTGAGTACAGCACCATTTTGTCTTTGGAAGGCACTTTGCCGGTGAACAGGATGAAGACATCGCGCAGCAAGATAGACACCCCGGCGATGGCATCCGAGCTGGCGCTGGACATAGTGGCTGACAGACCGGCAATCAGCACGACCATGCCAATACCGACTGGCAATACCGTTGCTGCAATGTACGGGAAGGCATAATTGGCGTTATTCAGCTCGGGATTGATCGCATGGGCTGACATACCAATGATGGCCGGAATGATAGAGAAAAACAGATACAGCACACCGGACATCACGAAAGAGCGCCGGATGGTAGACACATTCTTGCCGGAGTAAATACGCTGGCGGAAGGACGGCGTGGCTAAGATACCCACACCCACCACAGTGGCCAGAGACAGTGCAGGCAGACCGCCCAGTTTATCAATACCCAACAGGCTGACAGCGGCAGGATCCATGGCTGCGTACAGATTTTCCAGCCCACCGATTTGATTGACTGACAGCACCGCCATCAGGATAAAACCGGCAAACAGAATGACGGCCTGAATGGTATCTGTCCATACCACAGCGGTATACCCACCTATCACCACATAAATTGTAAAGGCAGCAGCGATAATGATTTTGGCGGTGTTCAGGTCGATATCGGCAATCCAGGCCAGATACAGACCACCACCCAGAATATGGGCGCCGAGCCAGCCGATACAAGCGATGAAGATCAGCAATCCGACCACGTTTTTGACCGCTTTGTTAGCGCCCACGTAATAAGCCAGTTCTTCGCTCATGGTCATGAAGTTCAGCTTACGCACCGGCGCAAACCACCAGGCGAGCAGCAGGATACCCAACGCACCACCAATACCGTAAAGCGCACCGGCCCAGCCATTGTTATAGCCGAAACCCACTGCCCCCATACTGGAACCGGTACCGACCATAGTCGCCACTGTTGTCCCTAACATCAGGAATAAAGGAAGACCGCGTCCGCCCAGCAGGAAATCTTCACCCGATTTCTGCGAGCGGGACACAAACCATCCCAACCAGATCATAAACACCACATATGCACCGAATCCGGTGAGAAAGAGTGTACTGTTCATTCCATACCTCTTATAATCCGTCATTGCTTTTATTTGCTTGGGGATAAACCTGCTTGGTTATCCCATGTATTACTGAATTGAGCTTTCATTTCAGTAATTTGCTTTTTACGGGCTGGTGCATTGCCAGCCCTTTTTCTTTGTCTCTGTCTGATATATTCCAGCTCAGAGTGATTGTTTTTGCGATATTTCAGGCTTCAGCGTTTCCGATAAAGCTCAGCCAATTAACGGCGATCTTCACGGTAGCAAGTCACATCCACTTCGACTTTCACATCGACAACCAGATCGCACACCATGCAGATACGCGCCGGCGGATGCTCGCCAAAAAACTCTTTGAAGACTTTATTGAAAGACTGGAAATAGCGTGAATCGGTCAGCACCACTTTCACATGCACCACATCTTCCAGGCCGTAACCGGCTTCAGCCATGATATCGACACAGTTCTGAATCGCCAGACGCGACTGATCAACAATGCCGCCTTCAACCACTTCGCCGTCTGTCATCGGCGTCTGCCCGGACACATACAAAAATCCGCCCGCCTGAGTTGCACGTGCAAAAGGCAAATGCTGACCGCCGGTTCCTGTTCCGCCTTCTACGCCATAACGAATAATCGCCATATTTCTTCTCCAATAATGTTCACTGCTAAAAATTCGGTGTGAGTCAGGATTGTTGTCTGGTCAGAAAACGACCATGACGTTGCGGGCTGACCCGGCCCTGCCGGTAACTTATCTGTCCGTTCACCATCACCAGCTCAATGCCTTCTGCGGCGGCAATCGGGTTTTCGAAACTGGCCGCATCCTTAATGGTGTCCGGGTTAAACAGCACCAGATCAGCATGCGCGCCTTGCGCAATCACGCCGCGGTCTTGCAGGCCGAAACGCTTTGCCGACATGCCCGTCATTTTGTGTACCGCCTGCTCAAGAGAGAACAGCTTGCGCTCTCTGCTGTAATAACCCAGCACGCGGGGGAATGCGCCCCACAACCGCGGATGCGGGTGCGGATCATTGGGCAGACCGTCTGAACCCACCATGGTCAGGCGATACTTCAGTACACGCTCAACATCGGCTTCATCCATACAGTGATACACGGCACCGGCAGGTTGCAGGGCTTTGGCCGCCTCCATCAGCGGCAGGCCCATGTCATTGGCAATGTCTTTAAGCATGGTGCCCGCGTATTGCGGGTGCTTTTCAGTCCAGGTGATAAAGATGTCGATGTCGTCTGTGACCTGATTCAGATCCAGAGTTGATGAACTGGCGGAATACGGATAGCAATCGCAGGCAACATCCTGGCGCTGAGCGGCCGATTCCATTCGCTCCAGCACTTCGACCGTCCGTCCCCAGTTGCCGGCACCGGCACATTTAAGATGAGAAATCACCACAGGCACTTTGGCGTGCTGGCCGGTACGAAACGCTTCATCCATGGCATCAAGGATCTGTTCAAACTCAGTGCGCATGTGGGTGGTATAGATACCACCGAATGCCGCCAGTTCTTCCGCCAGCGCCATCACTTCCTGCGTTGGCGCCTGTTTAGCCGAGGCATAAGCCAGACCGGAGCTCAACCCTAACGCACCGTCTGCCATCGCCTGCTTTAACTGCGCTTTCATTGCAGAGATTTCCTGCTTGCTGGCAGCACGGTACAAGTCATCCATCACGTTATTACGCAAAGTGGTATGGCCGACCAGCGCCGCGACATTGACCGCCGGCTGCGCCTGACGTACGGCGTCTGCGTAAGCGGCAAATGTCGGGTACTTGAAGTCCTGTTGTTTGCCCAACAGGTTCATGGGATCTGGCGGATCCCCGGCCAGAGTCGCAGGAGAAGCACTGATACCACAGTTACCGACAATCACAGTGGTGACACCCTGGCTGATCTTCGGCTGGCAGTCGGGAAAACGAATGACATTGGTGTCGTCATGGGTATGGACATCAATGAAACCCGGAGACAGGGCCAGATGCTGACCATCAATGATCTGAGTTGCCTCACACCCAGCCAGATCACCAATGGCGGCAATGCGGCCATCCTTGATGGCCAGATCAGCCTGATACGCCTCGGCACCTGTGCCATCAACAATGGTGACATGGCGGAATGCGGTCTCAAAATGCATGCGTTTTCCTTCTCTTTGTATGCTTGGATACCACCATGCCGGGATACATCAGGCTGGCGGGCTAGTCTCCCAACGGCTGGCGATCATCGCCGCCCCTGTGGCTGTCTAACGCCAGTTTCAGCCGGCGCAGCCTGTCGCGGGAGCGACGCTTCTGGCTCAGTGCCAGTTCAGTCGACAGCACATCAATCAGTGCCATCATGGCGTACCGCGAGGCCGAGGGCTTATAAATGAAGTCGGTTTCATCCGTGACCAGCGGCAGCACCACATCACTGACCTTTGCCAGCGGTGAATCCGGTGCGGTTATGGCGATCACCTTCAGCCCGTACTGCTTGGCAATAGACGCCGGTTCAACCACTTCAGCCGTATAACCTGTGACTGACAGTGCTACCATCACATCTTTGCTGTCGGCCGTTGAAGCCACCATCCTGGCTAACAGACCATCGTTGTAAGCACTGACGGCAAAGCCAATGCGGAACAAGCGAAACTGCAGCTCCTGAGACAGGATGGTAGAGCCGCCCCCCATCCCGATTGACAACACCTGACGGGCATTAAGCAGCATTTCAACGGCTCGGGCGACATCCGCCTCGTTCACTATTTTGCGGTTGATGTTGATGACGTTCTTAATCGACTCATACACCCCCTGGATCCCCGATTCATCCGGGCTCTCATGGATGAATCTCTGTCCTACCGCCAGTGACTGGGCCAACTTCATTTTCAGGTCGCGCACATTTTTACAGCCCACCGCTTTGGCAAAGCGGGTGATAGTGGCTTCACTGACGCCGGCTTCTTCAGCCAGCTCTGTGATGCTGGCAGACGCTGCACCACTTAAATCGTCCATCACCAGGCGGGCGACTTTTTTTTCTGCTTCTCTTAATTGAGGGAAGCACTCTGTAATTCTGGACACTATGTCCACTTCAATGGTCACGGCTGCCTTTCCTCTATGGGGTGAATACTAGTAAGACGGGCGGTAACAAACAGTGAGAAACCGCACAATTCATCTCGCATTGTTTGATAGTTTCTAACATCAGGGATACTATCAACACGCCACAAGCCATACGTGGCAAGGCCTAAAGGCTATGTTAGGAGAATAACCAATGCCTCAAGCAAACAAAAAGCATGTTAGTAAATACCAAGAATTCGATCACAAAAACTTTCCTGCAGGCACCAAAGGTGTGTGGGTAGATGAAAAAAGTGACGGTCAATACAGCCTGATTAACGAGGAAATCTGCCTTCCTGCTGCCGTGATCCGGAAATCGGCTATCCACAATAACCTGAACTGGATGCAGCAGTTCGCCAATCATCATCAGGTGAAATTGTCGCCGCACGGTAAAACCACAATGACACCGGCGCTGTTTTCAGAGCAGCTGGAAGCCGGTGCCTGGGGAATTACTGTAGCCACTCCCGCTCAGGCCGAGACAGCGGCAATGGCGGGCGCCAGACATATTCTGATGGCCAATCAGTTAGTCGGCAAAGCCAACATGGCACTGATTGCCCGGCTGATGCGCCAGCACGGCGCACAATTCTATTGCTGTGTCGACTCCTGTGAAAACGCCGCTCAGCTGAGCCACTTCTTTTCAGATGCGTCTCTCACGCTGAATGTGCTGATTGAATACGGTGTACCTGGCGGGCGGTGCGGGTGCCGTAATCACGAAGAAGTGGAGACACTGGCCGGTTTCATTCAAGCCGCCAAAGGTCTGACTTTGCACGGGCTGGAGGTTTACGAAGGTGTAATCCACGGCGCGGATGCTGAAGATAAGATCCGGTTATTTCTGCGCGATGCCGTGATGCTGGTCGAGCAACTGGCCGAGAAAAAACTGATCACAGTCGACAGCCCGATTGTCACAGGGGCAGGTTCTGCCTGGTACGACATTGTGGCAGATGAATTTTCATCCCATTCGCACTTAAATGCCATCATACGTCCGGGTTGTTATCTGATCCACGACACAGGTATTTATCAGGATGCTCAGCAGCAGGTCATGTCCCGGGCAAAACACAATCAGGGCTACGCCTGTGAACTGGGCGGCGATCTGGAGTCTGCCCTTGAACTGTGGGCCTATGTATTGTCTGTGCCTGAAGCCTGCAAAGCTGTGATCGGCATGGGTAAACGGGATGTGGCTTTTGATGCCGGGCTGCCCCTTGTCGAGCGCGGATTCCGCGACGGCCAGCCGCTGAATGTGCAGGGACTGGAAGCCACCGCGATCATGGATCAGCATACCTTTGTCAATGTGCCAGCCGATTGCGATCTGAAAGTCGGAGATATTCTGGTGTTCTCGACCTCACACCCCTGCCTGACCTTCGACAAATGGCGTTATATCTGTGTGGCTGACGACACAGATTGCGTCACTCACTTAGTCGATACCCGCTTCTGATTTCTGTTTCTTATGCCTGCCTCAGGTTATAACGCCGCAGCCATCCTCAGGATGGCTGTTTTTACGTCACACCTGCGCCGATGCCATGCTGTGTCGATGCCATGTCTGTATCGAAAATAGAAGACGCGTCAGCAAGCACTCACCTGCCTAGCTTACCCACAATATAGTCGGCAAACAGGCTGACTTTGGCCGGAATATGGCGCGTTGCCGGGTACAGCATCCACAAATCGCCTGTGTAAGCGGTTTCAAATTCCCAGTCCGGCAAGACCTGTATGATGCTGCCATTGGCGATGCCAGCTTCTGCCACAAACACCGGCAGACTGGCTATGCCTATACCCTGCTCCGCCGCTTCCAGCCGCACACGGGAATGGTTAGCCCGGTAGCGGCCGGTAACAGGCACGGTCAAGCGACTTTCGCCCTGCCTGAAGCGCCATTTTGAGTCTGCATCGTTTTCGCCCAGCGAAATACAGCTGTGCTGCGCCAGCGTTTTGGGGTGGGTCGGCGTCCCTCTGAGACTGAGATATTCCGGAGACGCGCAAAGTACATGATCAATCGGCATCAGGCTGCGCCCTATCAGTCCCTGTGGCGGCTGGCGGGTTATTCTGAACAGGATATCAATCTCCTGCTCAATCAGATCCAGCGCCTGATCATCCAGCACCAGATGCACATCTATGTCCGGATACAGACTGAGAAATTCCGCGACATAAGGATGAATCAGCGAATGCGCAACGGCTTTGGGCGCGGCCACTTTCACCACACCGCGGGCAGAGCTGTCCTGGCTTTCGCAAAGTGCTAACACCTCTCTTGCGGTGTCATCCAGTTGCAAACAACGCTCGTACACTGTCCGGCCAGTTTCACTCAACCGCAGTTTGCGTGTGGTGCGCTGCAACAAGCACACCCCCAGTTGCTGCTCCAACTGCTTGATGGAACGACTGACCGCAGAAGGCGACACGCCCAGCAACCTGGCGGACTCGGAAAAGCTGCCGGTTTTCACCACAGACACAAAAATCGCCATATCCTGCATTAAGCCAATGTGTTTGTTACCGCTCATGCCGCCTCTGATTAATGCGCTCTGCGCAAAAGTTATTTGAATTGATGATGGATTATCATGTAGTACAGCCACTATTACAATGGATGACAGACAAGCGGACAGGGAAGCACAACATGACAACACAAGCCTTATACCTGGATTCACATGCCCTTCACTGTGAGGCCGAGTTACTCGCCTGCTATCAGGAAGGCGAACACTGGATTGCCGTGCTGGACAAAACCGTCTTTCATCCGCAAGGCGGTGGCCAGCCCGGCGACACAGGCCGCATTACCACCCATTGCGGTGAACGGGCGCAGGTACTGCACACCAAAAAAGCAGATGACATTATTCAGCATGTGATCAGCCAGCCGCTGCCAACCGGCACAGTCACTATTGCTATGGATAAAGAACCCAGAAATACCCACAGCATACTACACAGTCTGGGTCACCTGATTGGCAATATCGGGCAGCAGAATGGCTGGCAGCCCGAAAAAGCACATCACTGGCCTAACGAGTGCCGGGTCGAATTCTCGCCCCGTGATCATGTGGTCGAGCTGGACGAACACACCCTATTACAGCACCTGACCCGCCTGATTGCGGCCGATCTGCCCATGCGCTCGCACACAAAACCGGATGGTACACGTTGGGTTGCCTTCGGTGATCTGATGGCATGGCCCTGCGGCGGCACCCATGTCGCGACCACCAGCGAGATCCCGGCGAATATCCAGGTTTCAACCAAGCTGAAAAAAGGTAAGCTTCAGGTTCGCTATCAGATTGCTGATAGGGGCTGAGTCTAACAAGCATAAGGATATTGCTGATGTTAAGTGAATACTGGCCTGAATTTATTTCTCTGGCGCTGATCCATTTTATGGCCGTTGTCGCCCCCGGTCCCGATTTTGTCATGACAGTACGCCAGAGCCTCAGGTTTGGCCGCCGACACGGTATAGTGACCGCCTTCGGCATTGGCGCGGGGCTTTCCGTTCACGTGCTCTATACCTTGCTTGGCATCAGCGCCATTATGCACACCTCAGAGTGGCTATTGATCGCCGCCAAACTGCTGGGCGCCGCGTACCTTGTGTATCTCGGTGTGCAATTATGCCGCAGCAAACCGGCCACCAGTGACGCCCCGGCAGTCGATGCCACACCAGAATCCGGCCATCAGACCCTGCGTCGCGCGTTTGGCATAGGTTTTCTGACCAATGCCACCAACCCAAAAGCCACGCTGTTTTTTCTGGCCATTATCACCAATGTGGTCAGCCTGGATACGCCACTGGCTATTCAGATTTTCTATGGTGTCTGGATGTGTGCCATTACCGCCTTGTGGTTTGTTCTGGTCAGCCTGTTGTTTTCCGCCGAAAAAGCCCGGCTGTGGTTTCACCGCCAGATGCACATCATTGAGCGCACTTTAGGCGTGGTCCTGATTGCCTTCGCGGCAAGACTGGCCTTCGTGTGAAAAGCGGCAGACAAACAATCCCTTAGTATTTAACCCCTGATTACATCCTGCGGGATTACACTCGCGGTCAGAAGGTGTATCATTCGCCCCGAAATAACGACCAATCCGGCTAATATGCCGGTTGGTATTAGACGTGCAGTTCGTCCGTTACTGGCTGTCAGCCGGGAAGGCCAACAACAAGCATGCATACACCTTGGGCTCATAAAAGAGGATTGATATGGCGTTTATTGATTTCGTCCAGGCAGGTCTGTTCAGTCTGGGCGTGCTGGCCGTTGCTCTGGCGGGAGGCTGTTTATTCAGCATGCTGACCGTTCAAAAAGAAGAAGTAGATTGTATCGTTGAAAAGCGCGTCGAATACGGCGTTTTTGGCGGGGCTTGTATTATTTTTGCCAGCCTGATTGGCTATGCCCTGTCGTAATCATCTGCAAACTGCGTGACAAGACAACGGGCTACCTGCGTAGCCCGTGCTTAAGCACTGAAAAACGCCCCTTCATTCGCCTTGATACAGCTCTAGCGGCAAACCATCCGGATCACTGAAAAACGTAAAGGCTTTTCCTGTCAGTTCGTCAATACGAACCGGTTCAGTCGCAATGCCCTGCTCATTGAGCCATAGTGCCACGGCCTCTACCGATTCAACGGCAAACGCAAGGTGCCTGAGCCCCTGAGCTTCAGGATAACTCGGCCTGGGCGGAGCGTCGGGAAAAGAGAACAGCTCAATCTGACTGCCGTCCGGCAGGGCTAAGTCGAGCTTCCAGGACTGACGGGCTTCACGGTAATGTTCAGAGACGATATCCAGCCCGAGCAGATCAACGTAAAACGCTTTCGATCTGGCATAGTCAGAACAGATGATCGCTGTATGATGGATCCCTTTCAACATCAGCCCGCTCCGTTGAGGCGGAAATGCCAGTTTTCAAGCTCACCGGTATTCAGGCGTATCTCAACCGTGTTGCGCCAGCTGACCGACAGCGCCTCACACTCTAGCAGCATGCGCAGTTTGTCCAGATTCATCGGGTCATTAAAATACCAATCCAGCACGCGTTTCACCGTGAACCTGTCTTCTCCTTGCTTGATCAGCACCAAAGGTTCATCGCTGCTGACATATCCCGGTGTGATCACCCGGTACAGCCAGCCGCAACGTCCTGTCTGCTGCATAACTTCAGAGAACTCCGGCAATTCCCAGCGACGGCTGAGCTTAAAGCAAGGAGAGCGGGGCTGGCTGATTTCTATCACCGCCTCGCCCCACTGATAGCGATCACCCAGCCGCACATTCTCTTCCGTCATTCCCTGGGTGCTGATGTTCTCTCCCACCCCGGGCGCCGGCCAGTCACGGTCCGGGAACTGCTGCTGCCAGAACGCATAATGTTCCAGCGGATACTGATGCAGTGCTCTTTCTGTGCCGCCATGAAATTTGGGCTCTGCGCATTCATCCCCGTCCAGTCCGGTTGCTGAGAGGTACAGTTTGCCGCTGACCGCCTGCTTGGCCATTGCGGTCCTGATGCCGTATCTCTGCGCCACATTACCGCTGTACAGGCCTGCCAGTGATATGGCCGTATCGAGCTGAATCAATGACTGAACTCCTTTCCATTCAGCCGGACTGTGGTATTCAGGCTGTTAGCAATAAAACAGTTGTCGTGCGCTTTCTGGTGCATTTTTTCCAGCACCTCAGGTGATACCTCTGCGCCATCCACAAATGTGATGACAGGATTGAGATCGATAGCGGCCACTTTGGTTTTTCCGGCGTCGTTCTTACCCAGTTCAGCCGTGACATTGTCCTGATAGCTGGCAACCGGCAATCGTTTGAGGTGAGCAATGGCCAGGAAAGTCAGCATGTGGCAGGAAGACAAAGCCGCCATCAGGCCTTCTTCCGGGTTGACTTTATCGGCACTGCCTTTGAAATCCGGCGCCGACGAAGCATTGAGAGATTGCCCGCTGCCAAACTGGATCTGATGATCCCGGCTGAATTCTTCACCCGGCTGACTGTTACCCTGCCAGGCGACTTTGACGTTAAAACTCATACCGACCTCCTACTGAATGGTTAATCAATAAAGAAAAGGCCCCCAACGGGAGCCTTACCTATCACAATTCGAAATCACCAAGCGCATCGGCTTCAACCTGCCGCTCTAAAAAAGCGACCAGATCATCGTGACCCCCGATATATTTACCGTCCAGGATGATTTGCGGCACAGTGCGTACTGTGGTATTCGCCACTTGCTCGATAAAAGCAATCATCTCGGTTTTTTCCAAATTCTGCCCCAGTACCAGGGTTGTGTAGTCAGTACCGCGATCATCCAGGATAGCTTTTGCTCTCACACAGTAAGGACAGTTTGGTTGGGTAATGACCAGATTCTGAAACTGGTGTAATTCTTCAATAGTCATGCGGACGTTCTCTGTTTGGTACCGGGGAAAAACGGTAAGATAATGCAAAGCGGCACAGGAGTAAAATCTCACTGCCCGGCTTGCTGGTTTTATCCGCTTTCAGGCACGAATTTGGATTGGAATCCTTCTGCGACCAAAGCTGCCATGGTAAGCCGTAAACCGTCCTGCCAGATGAAAACCGCAATGCTGGCAGCAGCCGTTCTCGGTCAGGGAGTAATCGCCCAGAGCATACCAGTTGCGTGAAATCACCCGCTGTCCGCAACCCGGGCAATAGGTGCTGTCACCAGCCTGATCGAAAATATTACCGACATAGACATAACGAAGACCAGCCTCCAGCGCAATCCGTCTGGCCTGCAGGACAGTGGCAGGCGGTGTCGGCGGCGTATCCATCATTTTAAAATCAGGATGAAAGGCACTGAAGTGTAAAGGCACATCCGGGCCAAGGTTGTCCATCAGCCAGCGGGACATCGCTGCAATTTCGGCCGGGCTGTCATTCTCGCCCGGAATCAGCAAAGTGGTAATTTCAAACCACACACGGGTTTCGTGGCGAAGGTATAACAGAGTATCGAGCACAGGGGCCAGATGGCCGCTACAGATTTTATGATAAAAGTGCTCAGTGAAGGCTTTCAGATCGATATTCGCGGCATCCATCTGGCGGTAGAACGCCTGCCGGGGGGCATCACAAATATAGCCCGCACTCACCGCCACGCTGTGGATACCATGAGCATGGCAGGCTTGCGCGCAATCCATGGCGTACTCCATGAAAATAACAGGATCGTTGTAGGTGAAGGCTATAGAATCACAGCCGTACGCCTTGGCCGCCCGGGCAATCTGCTCCGGCATGGCCGTTGCGCCTAAAGTATCGATTTCACGCGATTTGCTGATGCTCCAGTTCTGACAAAATTTACAGCCCAGATTGCAGCCCGCCGTACCGAACGACAACACTGAGCTGCCGGGATAGAAATGATTCAGCGGCTTTTTCTCAATAGGATCGATACAAAAACCGCTCGAACGCCCATAACTGGTCAGCACTATCTGACCATGTTCCGCCATGCGTACAAAGCAGGCGCCGCGCTTACCCTCGCGCAACCGGCAGTGCCGCGGGCAAACGTCACACACCACACGGCCATCATCCAGCTGATGCCAGAATTCGGTTGGCCAGCTTTCAGCTGAGCCGTTTCCTTTTACAATCTGCACTGTCGGTGCCGGTGTTCGTTGTGCCATGGCGGTGATTTCTGTCCGGTTGGGTTGCTGACAATGGTCCGGTAGCTGTTCTGGTAACAGTTCTGGTAACAGTCCGGTCATTATTCCTTCCTATACTTAACTATAGTTGGTGGCGCTCTGTTCTTGCCTGCAAGCAGTGCGTCGCCTTGTTGCAGTAATTACCAAGACAAAGGCCAGACAATGACCATTCGCGCTCCCGCCGTGGCTGGACGGTTTTATCAGGCTTCACCGCTCGGGCTAAGAAAACAGATTCAGCAATGGTTTGCTGAACCCTGTGACGCTGAGCTGATGCCAAGGGCGCTGATCGTGCCGCACGCGGGCTATATGTTCTCCGGAAAAGTGGCGGCCAGTGCTTTTCGCTGGCTGAAAAAAACGCACAGCCCGTATCGCAAAGTCATTTTGATTGGCCCCAGTCATCATTATGCGTTTGACGGTTGTGCCCTGCCTGCTGACCAGTATTTCGCCACACCGTTAGGTGAAGTCAAAATCGACTTACAAGGTGTTGAAAAGCTGTCGCATTTGAATGATATTGAGTTATCAGATCACATACACGAACTGGAGCATTGCCTGGAAGTACAGCTACCCTTCCTGCAAAGCTGCCTTTCTGCGTTTACCCTGCTGCCTATTCTGACCAGCCGCATTGCACCATCCCGGCTGGCACAGATTATCGATCCCCTGTGGCAGGACGACACCCTGCTGGTGATCAGCAGTGATCTGAGCCATTACCACCCCTATGCAGATGCACAGGATATCGATCATCGCACACTGAAAGTGATCGAAACGTTCGACCCCAGTCTGACACCGCAACAAGCCTGCGGCTCGACCGGGATCAACACCTTGTTATTACTGGCGAAGCAAAGAGGCTATTTCTTAACACAAATAGAATACAAAAACTCCGGCGATACAGAAGCCGGAGATAAGGAGAGAGTCGTTGGATATGTCAGTTACCTCGTGTCCGCCACCACCAAAACCGGCCCTGAATAAAGGGGAAATGACCCAACTGCTGGATATTGCCAGAGAGGCCATTCGCAGCCATTTCTCTGAAGCACTGCCGCGACCACCACAACTGGATTTATACAACCGCAAATTGCTCGCCAATGGCGCATGTTTTGTCACCCTGGAAGTCGACGGCGAACTGCAGGGCTGCCTGGGGACAGTGACCGCCAATGAGCCTCTGGTACTTGAAGTGCATAATAAAGCCAGAGACAGCGCCTATCAGGACAGACGCTTCATGCCGCTGACCGAAGAGCAGCTCAGCAGCCTGACCATAGAGATTTCTGTGCTTTCCGATCCTAAACTGCTGCAGGTCGATTCCGAAGAAGCGCTCATCGCCTATCTTGAAGAGCACAAAGTGGGGGTGATCCTGACTGAGCACCATTCGCAGGCGGTCTTTTTACCCCAGGTATGGGATAAACTGGCCTCACCGGCTGCCTTTATCAAAGCACTGAAGCAAAAAGCAGGCTGGCCGATCAACCACTGGTCACCCAATGTCAGAGTGAAAACCTTCACCACGACACAAATCAAAGGGAAGTATTTTTCCCAGTTCGTATAAACGGCCCTTGCCAAACGGATACCACGCCCGATGCTGACACATACCAGCATCGGGTTTATCTGGAACTGATTTACCTGGCAATATTTTACCTGATTATAATTTCTGGCTACGGCCTACTGACCAAACTGGTAACTCAGTGTCAATGTGACCTGGCTGACATCGTTGATATCAATGAAATAACGATTGAATTTCCCTCCGACCCGCCATGCCGGAGTGATGCGATAATCCAACCCGGCGGTCAGATACGGATCGACCCCCCAGTCAGATGAGCTGATTGTCTGCCCCTGAAACGTACTGCTGTAATCTGCTTCCCAGCGGTAAACACCGCCACCGATTAAAAACCGAAAATCATTATCAGACACCACAGGATAACGTATGTCCAGCGCCACCCCCGAGGTCAGCACAGGCGTAGCCTTAACCACACTCTGATGATAGCCATCAGACACAGCACTAGCTGGTTTGAGTGTGGCCTTGCCGTCCCCCTGATCCAAATAACGGGCCGTCAGTAACCAGTGATGACGGGTTTCATAGCCCACACCCAGTGACACAGCCGTATCACTGTCATCTTGTGAAACAAGGGTATCCGCAGGCTGAGTATGTCGCTCACTGGCTTCACTCACGCCCAACTCAGCATCGACAAACCAGGCTGCCTGGCTGTTGAAGCTGATCAGCGCCAATACCAGCACAAGCAGCCGTCCGCCCCAGCGCCGCATGACTCCCAGACCGCCGAGTAATACCAGCATCAGGGCAGTGACAGTCCCTCCTGCCCGGTTTTTCACCACCATGCCTTCACTGAGTGTTGTGGTAACGCGTGCCTGAGCGCTGGCCTCCAGGCCGGTCGCATCCTGAATGTGATAGGTAATGATACTCTCTCCTTCATAACCTGCTTCGGGCGTAAATGTCAGGCTCTGATCTGTGTTTATCGTCACCGATCCTCGGTTTGCCACTGCAGCCACCACTGTCAGACTGTCACCGTCTGCATCTGTGTCATTATCCAGCACAGCAATGACCACGGCCGTTTTATCATCAGTCTGAACAATATCGTTCACCGCAACCGGGTAATCGCTGTTCAGCACTGTCACTTTAGCTTGTGCAATAGCTGTACCGCCTGTCCCGTCTGAAATGCTGTAACTGATGGTCGCGACACCGTAAAAACCATCGGGGGCAGCATAGTGGATCTGATTAGACGTCAGATTCACAACGCCAAAATCCACCGACGCTGCCATCACAGACAAGGGATCATTGTTGGCATCTGTATCATTGGCCAGCACATCTATCATTGTGTTCCCGTTCCGATTAAGCAATACAGCGTCATCCACCGCCGATGGCGACAGATTAGCACTCAGCGGTACGCCAACACCGCCCGGATCCATGACACTGCCATTGGCCAGGCCGTCATCATCATTCGGGCCACCGTCTTGTATGGTTAGCTGCACGCACCAGTGCCCTTCCTGTAATCCTGCCCGCCACTGGCTATCACCCGGAGGCGGACAGTAACCCGCTTCCCCCTGAGCAGATGACACAAAGTTTTGCGCATCTGTGACAAAATTTTTCCAGCCCTGACTCTCAGTGAATTTACGATAAACCGCGTTTGCCGGTATGGGTAAGCGTTGCGGCAGTACCACCTGATAACTCTGACCAACTGTCGGTAAACCATGAGCAATAAAGTCAAACACACCGCCAGTATTTTTGACCTCGGCATCTGGCGGGATTTCACTGTCCAACAGCTGTACGCCTCCCATCTGATTAGCTGCAACCGTCGCGCCTTTGCGCAAACACACACCTGGGTCGCCTTCCAGCAGATAGCGGCCAGATACCAAGGCCTGCTCTTGTATGACGTTACAGTCTGCCGCCATATCCAGATAATCCGGGATGCCGTCGTTATCAGAGTCAATGTAGCCTTCCAGGTCGTCAGGCAGCAGATCGCCATCGCTGTCCTCACCGCCTAACTGCGGCAACTGAGCAACGGCCTCCAGATAAATATGTTTAATCACAGACTGAACAGGTGTACCGTTATCCGTAACAGTCAGTTTAAGGCTGTACACACCCTGCGACAGCGCACCCGGCACAAAGATAAAGTGTTCATCATCTGTGCTGATATTGGCTATCGCACTGTCACTGGCTTCCCACAAATAGTTATGGTTGTCTGCACTGTTCACATCTGTGACTTGTGCACTCACAGTAACCTGACCGCCAGAGGTAGACACAATGTGCCGGGAGTCACCATCCTGAGTAATCTCAGTGCTCACCCTTGGTGCTAAATTCTCTTCAGAGATAGTCAGTGTGTAATCTGACTTACTGCCAAGATTCAACGTGGGTGATAAAGTGACTTCCAGTGTCTCCGGCCCTTCGGGCATACCATCGTTCAGCACATCGAACTCAATCGTAGCACTAGTGCCTTGCTCAATCTCAATCACACCGTCAAGCAAGGTGTGATCACCCGCATCACTGCTGCCTGACACGGTATAAGGAATAGTTACCGGGTAATCAGGCGCAGGACCGTTGAGGTGAACGCTGATACTATGCGTCGTCCCTTCTGTGGTGTGGTCATCTTTAGAGAGTGTGATCAATGGATGCAGAACAACCTGCTGGCTGGCCTGGGTCTCATTGCCTTGCGCATCCACCGCCCGCCAGTAAACTGTATGTATTCCCGGCTTAAAGACAGGTACCTGATCAACCAGAGAGACAGCCAGTGGCCGGCCTTGGCTGTCTTTGGCTTTGGCTACGCCCAGGTTCACTCTGGTAAACAGACCGGTTGCGTTCAGCTCAATATCAACTGGCGGTTGAATCGTCGGAGGCTGGCTGACCGCCGACTCAATAACCACTGTCACCTGACCAATGTGCTGGCCCCCTCCACCATCACTGGCTCCATATTTCAGAGAAAACGTGCCCTGCTGTGTAGTGGTCAGAACTGCCTGACCATTTTGTATGGTGGCTGTCCCTTTCACCGCCGTCACCCAGAGCAGGTTCAGCAGATCCTGATCGATATCCGTGTCGTTACTCAGCACATCCAGTACATAACGGCCCGACGCGCTGGCTTTAAAGTGATACGAATCAGAAACAATCACTGGCTGATCATTCACCGGTGTCACAGCAAGCGAAACAGTATAAATACCGGATAGCGCTTCGCCGTCTGTAACCTGATAACTGAAGCTGTCGACACCGTTAAAGTCGGCATGTGGTGTATACAACCAGCTGCTGCCCTGCGCACTCAGGTTACCGTGCTGCGGCGGATTACCCACCAGCAGACCCAGTGCTGTGCTGTCGACATCTGTCATGGCCGGGGCAATACTCAGGCTGGTATCTTCGGCCAGAGTAAGCGTCAGGTTTTCCCCTTGCGGTGCATCGTTGACATTAATCACACTGATACTGAAGGCTGCCAGAGAGGCCGATTCACTGCCGTCGCTGACGCTGATAACAATGCCGCTGCTGCTGCCGACATGGCTGTTATCCGGTATGCCGGACAGCTCACCTGTCTGCGTATTAAAGCTGGCCCAAACCGGCTTGTTCTCAATGCTGAAGGTCAGCGTATCCGCATCCATATCGGATGCCTGAGGAGTAAAGCTGTACTGAGTGTCTTCAGACACCTGATCCTGAGGCTGCCCGCTGATAACTGGCGCATCGTTAACGTTGTTGACTGTCAGGGTGAACGGCGGCAGCGCTGCGGTTTTATCGCCATCAGTAACGCTGATCACTATGTTGCTGACACTACCGACGGCGCCATTATCTGGTACGCCATACAAACGTCCGGTCTGGGTATCGAAACTCGCCCAGTCAGGCAGATTAGTAATACTGAAGATCAGACCATCGCTTTCTACGTCCGCAGCCACCGGCTGGAACTCGTAGTTCTGGTCCTGATCGACGTTAAGCACTGGCGTACCGCTGATGGTCGGCGCATCATTGACCGTCTCGATCGTCACCGACACAGTGGCTGTATTGGAAACGTCAGCCTCGTTATCAGAAATGGTGTAGCTGAAACTGTCAGTGCCGGATTGATCCGTATCCGGGGTATAGCGCAAGCTACCGTTCCCCAGATCCAGCACCTGACCCAGCTGAGGCGGCGTCAGCACCTGAATGGAGCTCAGATCCAGCGTCCCGTCCAGATCGCTGTCATTACCGCTGACCGCGATATCAACCGGGGTGTCCTCCTGCGTCGTCGCCTGATCGGCATTGGCCACCGGCGCATCATTCACGGCCTGTACCGTCATGGTCACAGTCGCAATATTGGATTCAGCACCCAGATCGTCGCTCACTTTATAAGTGAACTGATCCTCACCGCTGAAATTCGCTGCCGGGGTATAGACCACCGCACCATTGCTTTCAACGGTCACGCTGCCCTCGCCAGGTTGGGTGTCAATCGTCAGTGTTCCGGCCTGAATCGTGCCGTCAATATCCTGATCATTCCCCAGCACATTCACCGTATGAGGCGTATCTTCCAGCAGCGTAGCGGTATCATCCGCGACCACAGGCGCATCGTTGACGCTGGACACCGTGACAGACACCGTTGCTGGCTGGGAGGTCGCCCCCAGGTCGTCCTGCACCACATAGGTGAAGCTGTCGCTGCCGAAGTAATTCGCGTTAGGGGTATAGGTCACCCGTCCATTCGCATCAATGCTGGTCTGCCCGTGCTGGGGCTGAGTGATCACCTGGAGCGTACTGGCATTGAGTGAACCGTCGATATCACTGTCATTGGCCAGCACATCAATCACACCACTTTCATCCTCATTCGTTGCCAGACCATCCGCCACCGTGATCGGGGCATCATTCACCCCTGCCACGTTCACCGTCACCTGAGCGGTATTGGACACCAGCCCAGTGCTGTCCTGTACGGTGTAACTCAGGGTATCCGTACCCACATAATTCGCGCCCGGCTGATAGTGAATCTTGCCGTTCTCAACCGTCGTGGCACCATGGGTCGGCTGTGTTACCACAGTCAGAGAAGCTGCGTTCAGCGTATCCCCTGTATCCACATCGCTGTCGTTCGCCAGCACATCCAGCACCACCAATGTATCTTCATCTGTGCTGCCGACATCAGCCGTTGCCACCGGCGCATCAGCGACAGGTGTCACTGTCACGGTGACTGTCGCCGGAGAAGAGACAGCGCCGTAGATATCCTGAACCTGATAGGTCAAGGTGTCTGTCCCGGCGAAATTCGCATCCGGCGTATACGTTATGGTGCCTGTCCCGGTATTGATGCTGGTGGCACCATGCAAAGGTGCTGTCACGACGGTGACACTGGCTGCATTCAGGCTACTGTCTGCATCGCTGTCGTTCGATAGCACATCAATCGCAATCAGGTTATCTTCCGAAACAGAGACCACATCGTCGGCTGCAACCGGTGCGGCGTTGGCAATGGTGAAGTTATAGACCGAATCACCGCTGATACCGGCAAAGGCATTGCCCGCCATATCGGTTAACGCATCGTTCGTCATAGTGACGTAGTAAGCATGTGTCGGTGTGAAAGTGGTACTCGGATCCACCACCAGCTGATTGCCAGAAATGCTCACCTCGGAATCAGACATCGCGTATGTCACCAGCGTTGTTGCATCCGTGGCATCAATAAGACTCAGTGTGCCTGAGGAATGTCCTATCTGTATGTCTTCGCTGAACGTCAGTGTCAGACTGGTATTTCGGCTGACATCTGTGGCATCATCAGCCGGGCTGAGTGCGCTGATATACGGCGCGATGCCGTCATAGCTCACCGCCAACTGAATCGCAGCCAGATTTCCGTTGCCATTCGGATCAGTAAATTGGCCACTGGCGATATCCAGCGTGATATTCCCGTCGGTGACCGGCGTCAGAGTCGCGCTAAAGCTGCTCCCACTTCCGTTAAAACCCGACAAGGTCCCGCCACTGACCGCAATATCCGTCGCTTCAAAATCTGTACTCTCTTCGGTCAATGTAAAGGTGATGTTCGCAGTTTCACCCTGCTTCAGCACGGATTTGTCCGAGTTGATGGTCACACTTGGCAGAACAGTATCCACACTGATTGCCAACTGAGAAGCGGCTGTGTTCGCGTTCCCTGCGGCGTCGGTAAAGACACCCGCGGCCACATTCACCGTCGCGCCAGCCGTACTATTCGCGTCAGGTGTAAAGGTCGCACTGTAGCTGGCGCCACTGCCGGTGAAATTCGTCAGCGCCCCCCCGGAAACAATCACATCTCCGGCGGAAAAATCGCTGCTGCTTTCGCTCAGCGTAAAGGTCAGGGCCGCGGTTTCGCCCTGCTTCAAAGCTGTTTTATCGCTGGAGAAATTCACCGTCGGCTGAACCGTATCCACTGCAATACTGAGTTGCGTTGCCGCCGTATTACCGTTCCCTGCGGCGTCGGTAAACTGACTGGCTGACACGTTGACTGTTCCACTGGTGGCATTCACGGCGGGTGTGTAAGTAGCGGTATAGACCATGCCGCTGCCGCTAAAGTTCGACAGGGTGCCTCCGGCAGTTGTGACATCAGCGGAAGCAAAGTCAGCACTGCTTTCACTCAATGTGAAAGTCAGCGTCGCGCTTTCTCCGGCTTTCAGGGCTTGCTTATCGCTGGTCATCGCCACGGTTGGCCGCGCGGTATCAACCGTAATCGACACTTGCGTGGCCGCTGTATTGGCGTTCCCTGCAGCATCGGTAAAGATACCGGCAGGTAAATCCAGGGTTGCTGTGGTTTCTGTGTCCGGATCGGGCGTAAAGATCGCAGAGTAATTCAGTCCAACGCCTGTGAAATTAGACAGAGAACCACCGGAAACAACAACATCAGACACAATAAAATTAGAACTGATCTCACTGAGCGTGACTGATATCAGTGACGTTTCTCCGGATCTCAATGTGTTTTTGCTGCTGGTAAAACCTGAGATGCCGGGCTGAAGCGTATCCAGCGTTGCAGTATTCGTCACGGCTGAAGCCGTATTCCCTGCGCTATCCGAGAGCGTGGCAGATAACGTCAGCAAACCGTCGGACAAACCACTCAGATTCAGTCCCGTGACAGACTGGGCTGCATTGCTGATCGACCCCGATCCGGTCACGTTCGATCCGCCACCACTGGAACTGATGGTATAAGCGAAATCGGTGCCTACCTCCGCAGAGGCAAAGGTAAAAGATGCCGCAGCCACATCGGCACTGGTGTAAAACAGCTGACCAAAGACGACGCTTTGCCCGGTCGGCGCAACCTGATCAATGGTGACATTCAGGGCGGAAGATGCCGGACTGTCATTGATCCCATCCGTCGCCGTGGCCGTGAATGCATGCGTGACGTTCGATGCCAGAGCGCTGGTGGTGATGATCCAGTTCCCTCCGATGGCAGTCGCTGAGCCGATCTCTGCTCCCACTGACTGGTTACTGAAAAGCTTCACTGTACTGCCGGCTTCCGCAGTACCAGTAAAGGTCAGCGTGGTGAGATTCGTGAGGTTATCACTGTTGGAAGTACCGCTGTCTGATCCCGAGGACAAATCCGGTGTGGAAGGTGCCGGAGGTGCGACATCATCTGCCACGGTAACCGGGAAGGTTTTTTGAAAGGTCGTCGTGCCATCGTAAGTCTGTATACAAACGTTGTAGTTCCCTGCCGACAAAGCACTCCCGGTTTCCAGTGTCGCACTATTGATTTGAAACTGGCTGTTCGCTGCATCTGAGGTACAACTGCCGGACGCACTGTTCCCTTGCGAAACCAGCGAATAACTGTGGGTGTCCCCGCTGTCTGCATCTGTCGTCGACAAGGTGCCCACATCGGTGCCAAATGCCGTCACAGACTGATTGATGCTGGTTGACGTCAGGCTGATATTTGTCGGCGCACTGTTGGATGGCCCTCCATTACAATCCGCATCCGTTGAACAGGAGTGGCCGTTTGAAATCGGACCATCGTAACAATACCCAAAATAACATTCCCAGGCTGCTGTCATGGCTTCACCGCTGCGACCATCCGCTCGGCTTCCCGGCCCGGCTGACAAGGGGGAGAGTTCCCCAACAACCCGCTTCGCAGTCTGAACGCCGTTTTTGAGGTGTTGGGTTTGTGCCAGAAAACTATCCAGATCAAAATTCTGTTCGTCTGAGTGCTGAGACTCAGGCTGTGCATCATCCGGTGCAGGATTTGGGAACTCGCGTGATAACGTCTGAATTTTCGATGGCATTCCGGATACGTCGGTTCCGGCATAGACTGGCATGAAAATCAAGGGACTGGCAGCCAACCCGATCGCCAGGGAAACCACCCAGCGGGTGGGCTCTTTTTTTACCGACGCAATCGAATCACAGAATGGGAGCACTTCATCCGTCCGTGTGAAGTGCTGACGCGTCGCACGGGCTAATCGCGACAAGATCAGGTCGTTCGTCATACTCTGCCTGCAAGTTTATGATGCAAAAGGTGCGGTTCACCCGGCGACTTCCCGACACCGGATAAAACCTCCACACAAAAAATAAAAAAATTAATGCAACTCGTAGCAATTGAAACAGAGCTTTGACAATGTGCAAGCAGATGCTCTCAAAAATATGACATATAAGAATATTTTACTATGCAATAAACTGCTATTGCTTTCATTCAGAGTATAAATAGATCCGACAATTCCACTGATTCAGCATCCACAATCCATGGCGTCGTGCTGCCTTTCAGCACTTCGACATCATAAATCTGATTTAAATCGCCGGAAAACGTGAGGTTTGCGATCACTTCACCACTTCGCAGATCCAGCACCACCACACCCGAAGACAAGGGTTCCCGCAACTGATGTAAGGGCATGTCTGCATGCCGCGCTGAGCCATCTTTCGGGCGACGCACCACAGACAAACCGACGAAGGCCACATCCCCCATCAGCGATAATCCCCGCGTGAACCCATTCAGTTCCGCCACCAGCTCCAGATCCGTCCGAGAGGCCGGAAGCCGATCTTCCAGGCAGCGCCACAACCGTCCGGTACCGGATTCACAAAAGTACAGATAACCGTCATGAATACGGGGAGAATGCGGCAGACACAAGCCGGTCACCACAGGCTGATGCGTCGTAACAGACATAATTTCTCCGCTAAAACTGCTCGCTTGGCGCCAGCTGTAAGGGCTGTTTACTTGCGAGAAATACGACACATATGCCGGACGTCCATCTTTCATTGCCAGTCCATTCAAATGGCACCGATCTTCAGGCACCAATTCAGAAATAAAAGGTGGCATCCAGACCACCTCAAAACTTTTTCCGTCGGTCGGTTTGGCAATGCAATTAAAACGGGTATTCACCATGTACAGACCATCCGTGCCCCAGGCCATATCATGCGTATTCAGATGCCCGGTAACGGTCGAGCCGCAAGGCGAATAGACAGCATCTTTCCCGGCAACAATGTGCGTTGACTCACCCACAAGAGCGGCGGGGTCAACCCGCCGGTAATCCCAGATTTGCTGATACGACGCCAGCGATAAGCGTTGCTGATCGTCACTCAGTGCAATCCCCAGTAATCTGGGCTGGCGGACATGTTCAACGACAAGCGACTCTCCGCACCCTCGGATGACAAACAGGCAGTCAAGATTATGCGCACTCACCAGCAGGCTACAGCGCATTGCATTCAGCAGCAGTGGAAACCGCGCACAGCTGCTCATCACATAATTCAAGGTATTATCGTCACTCGCATTCATGGATAACTTCCGCAGAGAAACACAGGATCACGTCGGCATACCGGCATACAGCGGCTGGACACTGGGCGGATACCAGATCATCCGCTCATAAGGCGGTTCAATCCGGGTGACACTAAATCCCAGCCGGAGGTAAAGTTGCCGGGCATGCTGATTGATTTGCTGAACCGACAATGTCATCGGCGCTTTCAACTGGTTCGCGGAATACATAAAGGAACGGATCACCGCTTCTCCCAGCCCGTGCCCTCTGGCCTGTCGGGTAAACACGATATCGATCAGATGAACCTGATCCTGCGAGAAGTCCAGCACAGCGCGGCCAACCGGCGACTGATGATATTCAATGATAAAGTACAGCGCGTTGGGGAACTGTTCCCCGTAGCCCTGATTCATCGCCTGAAACTGCATGTCGATTAAGGATTCGATGAAATCTTGCTCGCCCTCGATCAGTCGCAAGTCATCCCGGCGCTCTCGATGGAGCTTTTCGAGAAAGATCCGATCCGTCGCCGACGAATTGGATGGGCGAACATGCAACCCGCCCGGTAATTTCAAATCCTGTTTGTCCATCTTGTTCACATCCTTGTTATCGAAACCGGATCAATGCTGTGCAGAACGCTGAAAGTGCTGCATCAGGCCTTGCGCATCAAACACAGGCTGGCTGTATTGACGCACAAGCCGGTGTAAGTCCGCGGCGGTCAGTGCAGGCTGCTCACTCAGTACCGCGGCCAGAACGCCGGCTACGGCAGTGGCCGCCGCCGATGTGTTCGAAAATGTCAGACTGTACCGGCCTGTCTCCTGTGAAAAAGTCAGATAAGGCACGGGAACCTGAGTCGCGATCGGTTCGCCGATCACAGGCCAGACAGTGCCCTGACTTTCGGCATTGACTGTCAGAACCTGTGGCTGAGCTGCCAGTGAGAAGCTCTGATTCAGGTTCTCTCTGAAATTTCCTGCCGCAGCAATCAGAAGCGTTCCTTTCCCTTGTCGGCCATTTTCAGCCACAAACGTCAGTGCATCAGACAAGGCCTGCTGGGTCAGAGGTAAAGTCCACGCGGCCAATATCAAGTCAGCCTGGCTGAGATAGGCCAATTGCAAAGCAACCAGAATATCTGACGTCCAGTTAGTATCCCGGCGCAGCAGCACTGCATCAGCCGCAAAGGCCAGTCCTTGAGTGTCCGGGTGCCTTGACCAAAGGGTCGCCAGTGTTGCATCACCATGGAACGAATCATAGCCATTCACTGCAATTTCACTGGGTTCCAGCGGCAAAGGGCGACGTTGATCAATATCGTAATGCAGTTTTGGTAAAAAAGGCTGCAAAGCCGGATCAGCCAGGCCGAATGCACTGTCGATCACAGCGAGAGTCACCTCTGCACCCGGTGTTGCGGGCCATTGTTCAATGCTCAGCTGCTGACGGACAGGTTTCGGAGGGGGCATGGGTAACCGCCCTGTTTCACCGCCCTGCGTCCCCAGACGAATTTGCAGCAGATCCGGTTCAGCCATCACAATCCCTGGTAAGCTTTGTAATTGCTGCACCAGCGCAAGCGATGCCAGTGGACTTTGTGTCTCCATCACAGACCAATAATACGCCTCCAACTCAAACACAACCGCCGAACTGACAATCAGATGGTGACGTAAGTTGGCCAACTTCAGCGCTTTTTCATGCTTTACTAACACCCGCGTCCCGACTTGCAGGGCTTTGGTTCCCAACCATGGATGAATGTATACCGGAGCACCGGTCGCTTGTGGAAGGAAGCGGAATTGGACGTTTTTCTCCTGCACCCGAAGGGTTAAAGATTCCGGCCAAACCTGGGTCTGCGCCAACGCAGTAAAGGTCAGCGCAATGACATAGAACATCAGCTTCATGAACAACCTGAATCACTGAAACTGCTGTTCAGGCACCGACAACCCAACAGTGCCTGATACATTACGACCTTGACGGAAAAATACCGTCCATACAAATACAAAAGTTCACGCCCAGATAAGGCTGCATATTCTCATGGGATTGCGATCCGCCAGAAACTGCCATTGCCTGAGCACTTAACAGATTATCCGGGTCGCCTGTGTAATACCGAGCCTCGGCAACACCGCTTGCATTCAGAATCCCCACCCCTGCGTTCTGACCACTTTCAGCATCCGCACTGTTATTCACCGCTTGCATCGCATGGTTGTGTAACGGAATTTCCGTGACGTCCAGTGTAATCATATCTTCGCCAGACCTTTCTGCCAGGACTCTGGGCGTCAGTCCTGGCCCATTGCCCGTCCCCATAGGTGCGCGGGCACGCAGGTCAGGTAATTGAAATGTACTCGGGCTGGAGCGACCAAAGCTATATTCAATCACAGCAAACAGCACTTGGTTTTGCTGAATGTTGAGTGTTTGTCCGTTACAAAATGCCCAAAATCGTGGTGCAAACGTATAAGGCATCATCATAATTTCGCCGTAAAAAGCTTCACTCATCTGATTTTCCTCAGCTTCTTTGCGGGTAAATACCTGCGGTGCAAATAATAAAGTTCAATGCCAGTGAGGGCGCGACATTCAAATGACGCTCTCCACCTCCGGTGGTATTCACTGCATCTTGCTGTAACGCAACCCAATCAGTTGCAACAGGGGAAGCAACGAACTGACTGGCCTTACCCACCACCAGGTTTGATGCAGGCTCAGAAGACGTCGCCGGGGTATCGGCAGCCATCAGTGAATGCCGGTGTTCAGGCAATTGATTCAGCGTCAGGGTAACGTATTCCTGCCCCATTCTTTGACCGAGATTGCGGGGTGTCAGTCCATTACCGCCCCCTCGCCCCACCGGTACACGGCCTCTCAGATCCGGTAAACTAAATGTTGTTCTGCCGTCACCGCCATACAGGGTCCCAAGCAGTGAATACAAAGCTTCATTGGATGAAACCGGTAATAAAGAGCCCGCACAGTAAGCCCAACGTTGCGGTGCATAACTCCCTGCGAAAAGGGTAATTTCAGATAAATAACGTTCAGACATTCCTGATCTCCTAATCTCTTTCCGGGAAGATACCGGTCAGGGCTATACAAAAATTGATAACAGCTGAAGGCTGCATATTTTCATGCCCGGCCCCATGACCTGCTGCGCCCACCGCTTCAGGATTCATCGCTTCAAGATTCTGCGGCACAGCGTAAACCGGTGTATCTCCGGCGGCGGCAGCAAGGACTGTCGCTTTTTGCTGCCTGAGCAAATAAGGACGAAATGAATCGCCAGATTGGGATGAAACTGCGATGCCATGGGTGTGTGCTGGCATTTCGGCTTCCGTCAACGCGACTTGCTCCAAGCCACCCGTTTTCGCCTGCGTGATGGGCCGTTGAGAAGGGAAAGCAACACCTGGCTGAACCGGCATTCTGCCGCGAAAATCTGGCAACTTGAAATCCGTCTGACCATTACCGCCAAACTGATTTCCAACTAATGCAAACAAAGCCCCGTTCTGGCTGACCGGCAGCACCTGCCCGTCACAAAAGGCATAACCTCTCGGTGCAAAGTTTGCACCGAACATTTGAATATTACCGATATAAGGTTCCATGCTGACCTCTGATGGTTATGAGTGAGTAACCTTGCGGGAAAAAATCACTTCCAGCTCTTTGGCAGAATTAGGTGAAACAAACAAAGGAGCTTCACCTAAGCTTTCGTGACCGAAAAGATAAGTGCCTTGT
Organism: Photobacterium sp. WH24; assembly: GCF_019204055.1. Taxonomy (NCBI): domain Bacteria; kingdom Pseudomonadati; phylum Pseudomonadota; class Gammaproteobacteria; order Vibrionales; family Vibrionaceae; genus Photobacterium; species Photobacterium sp. WH24. The sequence goes on from NZ_JAGSOZ010000004.1 coordinate 165,650, forward strand.
TCAACTGCGCCATTCAGACCACTGCAATCGAGGTACAATGCAAAAGACTCCCATGTGTTACTGTGCGTGCCAGTTCGTTTTACCCCGGTAATTTCCACTTCGCAGGATGCCCCTTTATCAAGAGTCATCGACATTTTATCGCCAACTAATTTTTCCAACTTTTCAAATGTAAACTGCTCCATACCTGCTTCCTTAAATAGGGGTAATTCCCTTTATCCATCTATTTCCCACTCGTAAGGTTTATAGCATTGGGCTGACACGAACAAATAACAGACTGAAAACTTGATGATTGATCATAAAAATAATTTAAATTTATTTTCACGACATTGCGAAAGCAAAACAAACACACAACAATAATGATATATTTGTTATTAGTGTATTTTTAGCTACGCCCGAGACAGCTAGATCACTTTACAGGGATAGCCGTTGTTACGGGCATATTCTTCAAATTCGCTGACTTTATAAGGGTCAATAATGTAGCGTAAAAAACAAGTCACCATGATTCATTCCTTTGTTGTGGTTCAATCGTTTGATGCAGAGAAACCAGCTGGCTGTTATGCCAGCGAGACAGCATGAGCGTCGCGCACAGCGCTCCGACTAATGCGAATGCCATATCAGACTGGGTATCCCAGACATAACCCTGTGTACCCAAAAAAGCCTCTGCGTTTTCACCTGTCGCCAGCGCCACCCACCATTCAATCAATTCATAGAATGCGCTGAATGCCAGGCAAATCGATACGGCGATCACGCCAACCCAAATACGACCATTGACGATGTGCTTCCGGATTAAAATTTCCCGAGCCAGAATAGCCGGAACAAATCCCTGAAAAAAATGGCCGACTTTATCGTAGTTATTTCTTTGCGCCCCGAACAGATTGTCGAATAAAGGGACTTCTGCATAGGTGTAATGGCCCCCCACCATTAACACAATACAATGCAGTAAAATCAGTCCATACAGTAGCGGGGTGAGCCTGAAAGTATTGTAAGTAAGCGCAATCAGCACAAGGCCAATCAGCGCAGGCAACACTTCAAGAAACCAGGTAAAAGTATCTTTCGGCTCAATGCCAGACCAGAGAAGAACCGCCGTAAAAACAGATAGCCAGATATATTTCAAATGCTTGTCCTTTTATACATCTTATTCGTTACGTTGCCTTTCCCGCCCGAGCTCATTAATCAACTTGTACGGGCAAGTTCGGGTTTTCAAAATGCTCGAACATCATGACGATATCTTCGGTAAGTACCCGGCTTTGTGACAAAGGTGGAATAGTGTCTCGAGCAAAAAAATCAATCGCTGAAATTTCGATATTCTCTTTTGGCTCACCGGACACAAAGTGGCAGAGAAAGAAGAGTTTATAAATGTGGTAGGGATAGTCGGGCTGGTAGGGGTGAACCGCTCGGTCTTTTATCGCAATCAGTTTGGGCTGACTGACGACCAAACCGGACTCTTCCAACACTTCGCGGACAATACCCTCAGAAGGGGTTTCACAGACATCGGCCCACCCTCCGGGCAATGTCCAGCCGCCATCCTCACGTTCTTTGACCAGCAGAATTTTATTATCGCGAATCACTCCGGCTCGCAGATCAACTTTCGGTGTGGGATAACCCTCTTCGGGTATAAACAGATGCTGCACTTTACTGAGTGGCTGACCACTGAGCTGCGCAAACATTTGATACGAAATGTCGGTAATCTGATCAAAACGTTCAAGATCGTATGGATCGTGACTATAAGCTTTACCGGCTTGTGCAATAGCCTGAAGTTGCCTGGCCCATGTTAATCCGTCTTTCATCGTAGTGCAGTTCTCATTCAGGGAATCATATTCACTCACCCTATATAAACCAATACACATAATCAATCAGGTTTCATTGGCCTAATGCTGTGGCACCAAACCATAAGGTAAGCTCTCAAACATGGCCGGTTGGTTGATGACTGTCGGGGCGGCATGTACGCCACGCCAGTCCAGTAACATGATAGCCAGCGTGTTGCGATGCTCACCGTCATACAGCTCGCTTTCACCTTTTACCGACGGCACCATACCCGTTTGCCGGTCGATCGATGTCTGGATGAACTGGCGCGTTTTTTCTACCACAGGGTCATCCGATAAGCCGGCCAGCAGGAAGCTGATACCGACTTCGGCCACCACATCTTCCTTGGTATGCAGCAGAATGTCGTCGATATGGCGGCGAAAGTGATCATAAATCCACTGAAAATCGCTTTCCTTGAGCTGATACTGATAATACGAGGATGCCGCAAAGATAATATGGGTCATGCCGTATATCTTATTCATGTACTGCTGCTCGCTGAGCTGCTTATCCTGGCTGTCAGGATAAGTTGCCCGGAAAGCGGCAATAAAAGGCTCAACCACATCCTGCTCGCCGAGCTGACGCAACCAGTAAACCTGATTGGCAAGCTGTGCTGCCCAGGCGCGAATCATTTCAGGGTCAGTGGCATAACGGGCAAAGTCATAGCGGCGGATGATGTCGCGCAATTTGTGATCTTCCCTGTGTTTAAGTCCGTACTCATTGGCGCGCGCCATAGAGCCAAGCAAATCGACGCCCAAAAAGTAATACTCAGGGTAATCACGGGTGGCCAGATAACGTAAATCGCTGCGGGCATCATCTTTGCGCTGATATCTGGCTTCACGGGCAGCCGAATAGGCTTTTATCTGTGCCGGTGTGTAAATCTCTGTCGTCACGGCATTGAGCCGGCTGGCCACACGTGCCAAATCTGACCACACGGCCGCCCGGTATTTGGGATCCATCGTCTGGCGATACATCCTCAGGCCATAATGGCCCATTTTAAATGCCGGTAATGTAAACAGCTGGGTTTCAAAGGTTTGCCGAATCAACGCGGCATCATCCGCATAGGATGGCAATACCTGTTGCTGTACAGTCGGTTCCGCAGGTCTGGGCGAAATTTGCATCGCCGCCCAGCCAGGCAGTGAAAGAAGAGTAATCAGAAGATAAACAACAAAACGACGAATGTTCATAGCAACCCCGCAACCATTTAACAACACAATCATAGCAAAGGCGTCGCTGTACACGTCAGCCTGTTGTCATTTAAGCCAGTGGAATATCAGCATTTTTAATTCTGCGGTGCTAAGCAGTTACGTATTAATCCACCGATAAGTCAGATTAATACGTTCATTAAGAGACTGAGATGTCTTTGGCACGCAGTGCACCCAGTGCGACTGGGTCTGCCCTGCCATGATGAGCAGAGAGCCGTGACTGAGCTGAAAATCAATTTTCTGCCCGGTGTGGCGATGTTTCAGCAAAAAACGCCGGGTATCGCCCAATGTCACCGATGCAATCACCGGCTCCGGGCCGAGTTCGGGCTCGTTATCCTGATGCCAGCCCATACTGTCCTGCCCGTTACGGTACAGGTTGGCCAGCACCGAATTAAAACGCGTATTAGCCACTTGCTCGCAGGCGGACTTGATCTGCTGTAAGGCTGACGTCCACGGGTCCGGCTGCATGGTCAGCCCTGAGTAGGTATAGGATGCCTCACCGCACCATGCCTGCAAACGCGGTTGCATAACCCGACGGCCATACAGTGTGATGGCTTCCTGCTGCCAGTCGAGCGACTGGCGCAGATCACTGAAATAACGGTCTGAGTCGGAAACGGTAAAGAAAGCCGGCGCCCAGAACAGCAAACCGTCATCAATAGCGAGCCACTCGCCCGGCCCGCTCGCTTCACCGAATAAGTCGAAATTGTGCATAACTTTGACTAGTCCTTCACCGCTGGCAAACGTATATCGACCCATACTAGCCGGTGATCAGAGCTGATATCGGCCCGCTCTTTGCCGTCTTCGCCAGTAACCAGTCTGCGCAGTGGATCTTTTTTATCCGGCCAGAACACGCCGCTGTTGAGGACATCAAAATCAGCAGAGGGCAGCACGTAATCCAGTCGCAGTCCGCTCAGGTGTGTCCATTCCGAACTTCTGCCCCGGCGCAATTTCCAGGGCCGGAAAAAACGCCCGCCAAGGCTTTTCGGGGTCAGTTTACCTTCACTGACAGCCCGGTGAACCCGAGGGTGATACAGCAGGTGCCGCAGTGCCAGTACCATACCTTCGCCGTCATGCAAATCGGCATTGAGATCCCCCAGCAACACAAAAGGCGCGTTTTTAGCCAGACCGCCCGAATTGCCCTGATCATCCATCAGATACGCTTCGTCATTGATGATATCCGTCAAAAGGCGCAGCTCATCATGGTTACGGCGGGCATTACGCCGTTCAGGTCCGTCAAACACAGGCGGTGTCGGGTGGGCGCAAAGCAGCTGAAATCGCTGATGACCGACCTGTACCGGCAGTAAAAGATGATTTTTCGAAGAGACCCTGAGCTGTGCCATCGCTTCCGGGCTGTAATAGCCTTCAGGCATATGGTTATCCGGCATCTGCTGCCACAACAGGGTCTGCCAGCTGCGGATATCCTCTTCAATCAGCGGATAACGCGACAGCACCACGAAGCTGAAATGACCATGATGAAACCCATAGCCCTGGCCATCCTGCGGCAGGGTTCGTTCGCCGTCCCCGTCCAGATCTGCCTCGCACAGCAAGCCGGTATTCGTGGGGGGACAATAACGGTAAGGATAATCAATCGCGACCTGGCCATGTTGCGGCTCGGCCAGATAATAGCGGCAAAAGTCAGTCAGGCCGCCGTCATCGCCTCCCTCGCCGGGGTGATCAAATTCGCACAGTAGCAGGACATCAGGCTGCACATGCTGAATCATGGCTGCCAGCCGGGCAATTCTGGCGTGGCCCGGCTCCGACAGCTTCTGCCGTATCCGGCCGGGAACAGGATCGGACAAGGCGATATTAAATACCGCAACTCTTAAGGTAGGTGTTGGCACAACGCACTCCCAACAGACTGAAATTCAATAGCCTGTATTGATTGTACGCTGTGTTGTTCAGTTGCTCCAGCGCCTGTCGTCAGCCTGGAATATTCACCAGACTGCTGATGGCCTGATAAATCTGCCTGGCGTCATGCATGGCTCTGTGCCTTGCCGGGCCGAGCTCTTCCAGCGCACGCTGAAACCGGGCTCTTTCTATGCCGTTCTCCTGCTGCAGCCAATGGCCGATTTCTGTCAATGTAAAGGATGGCCGCATATGGGCAGCATGATAAAGCCGCCCCAGCCAGAACAAGTCCCACTGGCTGTCACAAAACACATAATCCAGCTGCCCCAGCACGCTGTTCAAATGCTGGCAGACTTCCAGCACCTGCATACCATGCTGTTCCAGTTCAGAGCGGGGGATCCGGTGAATACGTTGCTCGGCGTAGCTGTCCCAAAACTGCCAGACATCGCCGGCGGTCAGCGGATTGATCAGGATACTTTGCCCACTGCCGTCAGGAAGTACATAACCCACTTCTATGGGGTAGGATTGATCCGATAAACCTGACGCTTCAAAATCTAATGTTGCCCACATTGCACTCTCCCTGATGCTTATGTCGTCCACGGCTCAGCCCTTCTGGTTCCTTCCTTACCGGCAAATCCAGACTGCCGGTAAGCTGAGCCGGACATCTCTCAGTGCGCACAGCATACCTGCAGACAACTCTCATACCCTGAGAGCACAGCGACACTGGCTACCTTCTCATTAACTGTAGACCCGGGATAAGACTTTACCCGCTATTTCATCTGCTTGACGCAGGATTGATACACTTAGTCAGACCGCAGCAAGCTGTGGTAAATGTCGGCATCTTCCTGGCTGAAACAGACAAAGTACACTTTGTCCGGCGTGCTTTGTCCTTCCAGAGACTGGCGGACTGTCTGCACGGCAATACCGGCCGCCTGCTGTGTCGGGAAACCGTATATCCCGGTACTGATGCAGGGAAAAGCCATCGTTCTGGCGCCCACTTCATCCGCCAGCGCCAGGCAGTGCCGGTAACAACTGGCCAGTAATTCGGCCTCATTACGCGCACCGTCCTGCCACACCGGCCCCACAGTGTGAATCACCCAGCGGGCCGGCAGTCGGTATCCGGGAGTGATTTTTGCTTCCCCTGTCGGGCAGCCCTGCAAGCGCCGGCACTCTTCCAGCAACTGCGGGCCCGCCGCTTTGTGAATGGCACCATCCACACCGCCGCCGCCCAATAAGCTGTTGCTCGCGGCGTTGACTATCGCATCCACATTCAAGGTTGTTATGTCACCCTGCCATACTAATAAATCTGCCATCTCGCTCTCCGGTTTGATCTGACACAGCAAAACGCCAGGGTCCCGGCCAAGGTACTGTGTCGGCACTGACTATCATGTTATTTTAGTGCCAATCTTCCATTAACAGACCAAAGACTGACTATGGCACCCGTTATCGGTTTCGCTGGTTTCAGCGGCTCAGGAAAAACCACATTAATTGAGCAGGTTATCCCGTATTTAAAACAACACGGATTGCGTGTTGGTCTGCTGAAACACAGTCATCATAATGTTGAGCCGGATACCCCGGGAAAAGACAGCTATCGTCTGCGCCATGCCGGCAGCGATCAGCTCTTGCTGGCAACGCCGCATCGGCACATTCTGTTTTTTGAATACCCGGACGATGAAGATCGTGAGCCGGCGCTGGAAGATTGTCTGGAGCAGCTGGATCACAGTCGGCTGGACATAGTGCTGGTAGAAGGGTTTCGCGACCAGCCAATCACCAAAATTGAGATTCACAGGCCGGATTACGGCAAACCTTTGCTGTATCGCAAAGATACCAGCATAGTGGCGATAGCCACCAGCGAACCGGGCGACACTCACCCGATTCCTGTGCTGGATTTAAACCAGCCTGCCAGTGTGGCGGCGTTTATTTTGACGTGGCTTGAAAGCGCCGAACCGGCGCGGGACTAACAGCAACTATCGGTTTTGACCACAAAGAGATAACAGTCACTGCAGTCGGCATTATTCAGAACATCAGGCGTTTGCGGCCGGTCTGTTGATCGGCATCTTTGCCAATCGTTGCAGACTTACCTGTATTGGCCTTCTTCTTAGCGGCTTTGCTCGCCGACTGATTTTTAGCTGACGGCTTTTTACCCGACTTAGCCGGGCTATGGCTCGCCTGCTGTTCTTTTTTCGGTTTCGCGGCTGTAGGTTTGGCAACAGGCTCACTGACCGCTTCTGTCACTGGCTGATCACAGAGCACAACATAAAACTCACTGTTAAACTCTATGACGTCGCCGTCATAAATCTTACAGCGTTTACGCAGTTCAATTTCACCATTCACGGCGACATAGCCTTCAGAGATCGCCATTTTGGCCTCGCCACCACCTCCGACGGCATTGGCAATTTTCAGCACTTTATATAACTCGATGGGTTGAACAGAAACTTCTATCCCAAGTGCTTCAACTTCTATTTCCTGATCCTGACTCACGGTGCTCGACCTGTTATTACTGAGAATGCTGTGAGTATACCACTTTGCCTTCCCTCTCTGCGCATCATTCCTGCTTTCAATTGAGCCAGCTCTCTGAAGACACCTGCAAGTGTACCGACCACAAGGTTTTGGCCCGTTACATAGAGATAGTGAACTCAATCGGTTATGCTTGTTACAACTTTCACGTACATTCCCATTAACAAGGAAAACATTATGCTGAAACTGCTGTATGCCGCTGTCTTCTGCCTGCTCTTCGCCATACCCGCCGTGGCGCAGGGCACAGAAGAAGCGCCCCCCTACTCGGAGCAGCCAGTGTTAGATAAGCCTCTAATGGAAAGGTATATTCTTGATGAAATGAAATCGCTTCGCCAGGATCAGCAAGATCTGGAACGTCGCTTAACCCTCTCTTTTACCGATCGCGAACTGGCCGTGGCCGACAAGTCGCTCAATTATGCCAATGTGACAGTCACCTATTTTTTCTATCTGATCGCCGGTGCTGCCTCGCTCATCGCGCTGGTGGGCTGGCAATCGCTGAAAGAAATCAAGGTCAATACCAAGAAAATGGCCGAACAGCAGTTAAAAGAAATCACGGATCAGTACGAGAAGAAATTCCAGATGCTGGAGCGGGATTTAAAACGTAAAACCCGGATCATCGCGCAGAACAACAAAGAGATCGAGATTATCAATGAAGTGCATAATCTCTGGCTCAGAGCACAAAGCTCGCAAACCGCCGAGCAGCAAATGGAAGTGTACGATGAGATCCTCAAACTGCGACCGGGCGATCTGGAAGCGCTGACTCACAAAGCGGATGCGGCGATGGAGATCCGTGAGTTCCACTGGGCACTGAGTATCTGTAACCGGGTGCTGGAAGTGGATAATACCAATGCCAATGCCCTATACCAACGAGCCTGTGCGTACGCTTGCCTGGGGGCAGAAGATCAGGCCGTGTCTGATCTTGAACGGGCCATTCAGGGCAGTGCTTTCTTACGTGAACTGGCGAAAGAAGAGAATGATTTTGAAACACTGCACGGTCACGAGCGATTTGAACAACTGATCACTCACCATAACGAGTAACTTTCTCTGCGTATTATTCTTACATGGGATATTCACTGGACAAGCGAATAACAGCAAGCTTAGTATCTGGTTATACGGAGATTATGCCGACTTAACGGAGTAACACATGCACGCCACTACCCGACAGATGCAAGCCCAGAAACACATTGCCCTGGTGGCTCACGATAACTGTAAAAGCCACTTACAGCGCTGGGTCAATGAGCATAAAAGTAAACTGGAAAATCATACCCTGTATGCCACAGGTACTACCGGGCATCTGCTTTCCAAACAAACCGGCCTGCCGATCAATTGTTTACTGAGCGGCCCTATGGGGGGCGATCAGCAGTTGGGTGCGTTGATTTGCGAAGGCAAAATCGACATGATGATTTTCTTCTGGGATCCGCTGAATGCCGTGCCCCATGACCCGGACGTAAAAGCCCTGCTCCGGATAGCCGCGGTCTGGAATATCCCGGTTGCCACCAACCGTGCCAGTGCCAATTTCATGATAGCGTCCACTATGATGGAAGAAGCGGTATCGATAGAAATTCCGGACTATGACGCTTACCTGGCCGAGCGCCTGTCTTAAGAAGCCCTGTATCAGCTCTCGAACTGTCGTAAAAACAACACTCAAGCAACTGTCACACCCCGCTTCAACCTATCGTCCCCGCACAGACGGGGACCTCCTGCCAGACTGCGACTCAGATTTCCACATTCTTTCCCGCTTTTCCCGCCAGCAAAGCCATGCGTTTAGGTATATGCTTTAAATCAATACCAAAAACAATCTGTTACCCTCATGGTGGCTTATGAAAGCATGGACTCTGACTGAACCCAACGGACTGGACAGCCTGCAGCTGACACGTACCACCCGCCCCAAACCCGGAGCGGAAGAAATCTGTATCAAAGTGGCCGCGATGGGCCTTAACCCGATTGATTACAAGCTGGCCGACTGGGGATACGCCACCTGGCATTACCCGCAAATTGTAGGTATGGACATAGCAGGCACCATTGAATCTGTCGGGGTGAAAGTGCGGCAGTTTAAGCCGGGAGACAGAGTGTTTACCTTTCTCGACCCGCGTCATTGCGGAGGCTTTGCTGAGTATGTCTGCTGCAAAACGGGCGCCGTCAGCCGGCTGCCTGAAAGAGTCAGTGTTGAACAGGCGGCGGCTTTACCTTCTGCCGGTTACAGTGCCTGGCTGGCTGTGTACGATAAACTCAGGCTGAAGCCGGGGCAGCGAGTTGCGATTACAGGCGCTGGCGGGGGTGTAGGCGGTTTTGCAGCCCAGTTAGCCAAACTGGCCGGGGCCACTGTGTATGCCATTGCTGCTGAAAGGCATCACGCCAGATTACTCAGCTATGGCGTCGATGCCGTCATTGATTCGGATAATGACAATGTCGCCATGAAAATCATTGAATTCACCGAAGATAAGCTGCTGCATGCTGTCATTGACTGCGTTTCTGCCCGTTCAGGCAGCATCATGAGTGCGCTGATCCGCTTCAACGGCCAGATAGTGATGGTGGCTGATCAATTCAATCAGGTCCCCTTACTGGCGACGACAAAAGCACTCAGCATGCATGAAGTGGCGCTGCATGGCACCTATGCTCACGGTGCACCCGAGGATATCCATCATCTGTCTGATATGGGGAACAGTATGAGCAACCTGATTGCCGAAGGAAAACTGGATCCCATGATAGATAAGCTGTTCTCTTTTGAGCAATTGAAGGAAGGGCTGGTGCTGCTGCACAGGCAGCAGCACAGCGGTAAACTGGTGGTGGTACTGGATTAAAATACGAGTGAAGAGCCGTATCAACTTTTCATTTTTTTAATCTTATTATTGACCTGATACCTGTCTTCAATCAGTTCATTCACAAATGGTGAGAGGGTTTCCGGGTTGGCGCAGATCCAGACATGCTCTTTCGCCCTTGTCATCGCGACATAAAACAAACGGCGTTCTTCTGCATCGGCAATACCTTCATTACCACCTGACTGCAGACAAGCCAGCAGCCCCCTGTCCCGATCCTGAGCCGGAAACACACCGCGGTTCACATTGAGCACAAACACGAAATCGGCTTCGCGTCCTTTACTGGCATGGCAGGTCATGAACTGCAGGTTAAGCTGAGGCCACCGGCTCTGCCAGTCGGCCAGCTTTTCAGGTCGCTGATCATGATTGCGTCCCAGCAGTAACACGCTGGCTTCTTTTTTCACTTTAGAAGCAAGCTGCACCAGCTCCTGTTCCAGCAGATCCTGCGCCAGTAATGTCACCGCTTTTCGCTTCTGCTTTTTCACACTGGTCAGCGACTTTTTCAACTGCTGCGGATTTTGCTGAATAAACATATTAGCCACTTCACCAATCATGTTGTTGAAACGATAGGTGGTGTCGAGTTCCATGACATGACTGGCGCCAAAACGCTGCTCAAACCCAGTGGTCAGATTGACATCGGCACCGGCAAAGCGGTATATCGCCTGCCAGTCATCCCCAACGGTATACAAACTTGGCGCTAAGTTATCTGTCACCGGTGTCTGGCAGATGGCATCGATCAGTGCCAGCCGGTGAGGCGAAATATCCTGATACTCATCCACCATGACAAAACGCCACTGCGGAATGAATTTGCCTTGTCTGACATACTCAGTGGCCGTCTGAATCATGGTGTTAAAATCAATCTGGCGATTGGCTTTCAGGTACTGGCTGTACACTTTGTAACACGGCCACAGCAAGGCCAGCTCGCTTTTCATCTGAGCTTTATCACCCGTGCCCATGGCACTGTCGACCAAGGCTGACAATACGGCTTTGTTACCGCCCTGCTGGCCCATCAGTTCAATATGACGCCACACCCAGTTCAGCAAAGGTTCACTGCGTGCCTGCTCTTCAATGGAATTGTCGCCACGAAAACCCGGTATACGCCACTGGGTCAGGTGTTTCTGCCAGCGCTTGGCCGCCGTGTCGTTTTGCCACTGATCTTTAAGCAGGGCAGACAGCCACTCATTGCGGGCATGCTCATCCTGCACTAACGGCGACACACCCGGTAATTCACCTTCAACTGCCTGAATAATCTGGCAGCCCAGGCTGTGGAAAGTCGCAACCCGGATCTCCCTGCCGACTTTGTCTTTCAGGCGCTCGCTCATTTCATCCGCCGCTTTGCGGCCAAAGGCTAACATCAGAATATCGTCCGGCTGGGCTTGCTGGCTCGCCAGCAGATAACCGGCCCGGGCCACCAGCACACTGGTTTTGCCTGATCCGGCCCCGGCCAGTATCAGGTTATGGTCCTGATTCAGCAGTACGGCCTGCCGCTGAGAGTCATTAAGCGGTGACGATTCAATCCGGTCGAACCAAGACGACCACTTCTCGGTTTCTTCCTGCATCCAGGCGGCATTGGTGTCTGTCACCCATTGCGCATTATCGTCGAGCCAGGGGGATATCTGCTCAAAAGCCATGGGACGAAAAGAAGCGGCCAGCTCATCCGTCAAACCGGCCTCTGACAGCGCGTTATGCAGGGAAGATTGCAGATTCAGGTGAGCCGAGCGGCGTTTATAGCCAGGCTGGGTAATAAAGGCGTCGATGCGTGACAGCATCTGCGGCAGATGGGCATCGAGCTTTTCCACCCGCCCTTTCGCCCATTGGCGGTAAGTGTCCACCAGATGGCTGGCGAAAGCTTTACACTCCGCCCAGGGCAAGCCATGCACAGTCCAGCTTGCCGTCTGATCTGCCGAGGTCAGTTCCATCGCGCCCCACAACACCCCGCGGTGTAGCGTCACTGAACCGTCCCAGTCATCAAATGACAGGACTTCACTGTTTTGCAGGCTTTCCAGAACAACCTGTTCTTCATCCAGCTCAATACTGCAATAATCGCCCTGCACTAACCATTGTGCGAGCCAATTGGCCGTTAATCGCATTGTGTTACCTGACACCTTGATTCACTCAGCGAGAAGATTATCAAGAACTGCGCACAGACCATAGCGGTAAGCGCTTTATTTACGTAAAATTTGAGACAAAAATGCCCGCTGCTTCAATGAACAACCCTGTTTATGATCAGCTCCGACCGGATACCCGATGACAAAATTTTCTCTGCAGACCACTTTCCGACGTTACTGGGCAAAAGACCGCCTTCACCTCAGTGCCCGCGTCGCATTAGCTTTGATAGGCGCTGTCGTACCCTGCTGGTATCTGAATGCAACCACGGCTGTCACACCACTGGTGCTGGGGATCATCGCAGCCGCACTGGCGGAAACCGATGACAACCTGACAGGCAGGCTGAAAGCCCTGACAATGACCTTGCTGTGTTTCCTGATAGCCTCGCTATCGGTTGAGCTACTGTTCGATTACCCGGCGCTTTTTGCCATCGGGCTGTTCTCATCCAGCTTTGGCTTCATAATGCTGGGCGCAATGGGCACCCGGTATGCCAGCATCGCCTTTGCTTCTCTGCTGCTGGCTATCTACACCATGCTGGGTGCCGAGAGCAGCCAGAATTTATGGTTTCAGCCCGCCTTGTTGCTGAGCGGTGCCATTGGCTATGGCTTGCTATCGCTATTGTGGCAGATGCTTTGGCCGAATCAGGCAGTACAACACAGCCTGGCCAGTGTCTTTACTGCCCTGGCCGATTATCTGGATGATAAAAGCCGCTGGTTCCGCCCGGTCGACAGCCTTGATCCGCAGCAACTGCGTATTCAGGCTGCAGCCAGCAATGCCAGAGTGGTGTCGGCACTCAATCAGGCCAAACAGACGCTGCTGAACCGGGTTAAACGGGTACAACACAACCAGCGAGGCCATCGCTTTCTCAGCCTGTATTTCCATGCGCAGGATATTCACGAACGTATCAGCTCCTCTCACCAGCGCTATCAGGATCTGGCAGCGACATTTCGCCGCAGTGACATATTGTTTCGTTTTCAGGATCTGATGCAGCAGCAGGCAACGGCATGCCGTAATATCAGCAGCAGCCTGGCAATGGGCAATTACTACCGGCACAGCCTGAATAACAGTCTGGCGCTGGACGAGCTGAAAGAGTCCCTCAGCTTTCTTAAATCACAGAATAATCCCGAATGGCGCGCCTTCCTGACACAACTGGACTATCTGTTCAACAACCTTGCGACTATTGAACGTCAGCTCGCCAACCTGAATAATCCTGACGTGGCTGAAGCGCAGGAAGATACTGAACTGGCCGATTCAGAAGCCCATACTGTCTCCGGTTTATGGCTACGGGTGAAAAGCCAGCTGCATACCGACAGCCAGCTGTTTCGCCATGCGGTACGTATCGCCACGGCTTTGACGATAGGCTACGGCGTGATTCATGTGCTGGACTTACAGCACGGATACTGGATTCTGCTCACCACACTGTTTGTCTGTCAGCCTAATTTCAGCGCCACACGCCAGAAACTGACGCAGAGGATCATCGGCACGCTTGGTGGCCTGCTCGTCGGTCTGCCGCTGCTGTACCTGTTTCCCGGTCAGGAAGGCCAACTGGTCTTGATGGTACTGGCGGGGGTGGCCTTTTTCGTGCTCCGTAACCACAAATACACCCTGGCGACAGGGTTTATCACGCTGCTGGTGCTGTTTTGTTTTAATCAGCTAGGGGCCGGTTTTGCAGTGGTGCTGCCCCGTTTGGGTGATACCTTACTGGGCTGTCTGCTGGCCGTACTGGCTGTGGTCTTTATTCTGCCGGACTGGCAGTCGCGCCGTTTACATAAAATCATGGCGGCCGCGGTCACCACCAACCGCGATTATCTGGCACAGATCATCGGGCAATACAGGATCGGCAAAAAGGACAGCCTGAGCTACCGTGTTGCCCGCCGCGAAGCCCACAATACCGACGCTCAGCTCAGTACCGCTATCAGCAATATGCTGGCAGAGCCGGGCCGTTACCGGCTGGCTATTGAAGAGTGCTTTCGTTTTCTTACCTTAAATCATGCGATGCTGAACTACATCTCGACCTTAGGTGCCCACCGCACGCAGATCGATGAGCACAAAACGCACAAGTTAATTGCGCAGGCTCACAGTCAGATCCATATTCAGCTCGATACGCTGGCCCAGCAACTGGCCGACAAACAATGTGCGCCGCCGCCGGAATCAGACAGCAGCCTAGAGCAAGCACTGACAACCTGGCGAGAAGGGGATGATCAGTCAGTACGCCTGATCCTGCAGCAGTTGTTTCTTATTCAGCGCATGATGCCGGAGCTGTATTCACTGGCCAATAAACTGGCCGCCAGAACGCAGCAGGCCAGCGACATTGTGGTAGCACATAAAACCAGATAATCAGTCCTTTTTACTGATAAAAAATCAGTCAATCACACCATCTCAGGCGTATATTTTCTTCATTTACGTCTGAGATAGTATAGAATCCCGTCCTTCTTACTTTCCTGATTCACATTCACAGACAATGATTGATTTCACTACACTGCCCTTATACCTCACCGCGGTGATTGCCCTGTTGCTGGTACCCGGTCCGGATATGCTGCTTATCGCCAGCTCCAGCCTGAGTTATGGCAAACGCGTCGGCCTGTTTGCCAGCCTGGGCAATGCCACGTCCGGACTGGTACTGACCGTACTGGCTGCGATGGGGGTCTCTGCGCTCATCGCCATGAATCCCCTGGCACTGGAGGCACTGCGTTTTCTGGGCGGTGCGTACCTGTTAAAGATGGGCTGGGACTGTCTGCGCAGCACTCCGGCTGACTCTCCCGCCGTTGGCAGGCAAAATGGACTGGCCCGGGCGCTGTATCGCCGCGCTGTCGTCAGCAATCTGCTTAACCCGAAGGCCTTGATTTTCTTTGTGCTGTTTCTGCCTCAGTTTGTCTCCGGCCAGATTGAAGCCAGCTCAGGTGAGCAGATGCTGGCGCTGGGTTTACTGCTGAACATTATGGGGCTGACGTTTAATCTGCTGCTGGTCGTGCTGGCGGGCACCCTTGGACGGCCATTACTGAATAACCCGGCCTTCCGGGCTAACCAGAATAAGTTCATGGGTTGCATCTTCATCGTACTGGCCATCTGGCTGCTGCTTTCTCAGTTGCCGCAGATGTAACAAGCACCACCGCCAGAGGCGCTGGTTTAGCAATACAATGAAAAATGGCCTCCTGTTCCCAGTGAGGCCATTCCTTTATGGTGACTGCGGATTCAGGTAAATAACCAGATCCGGCTTTCAAAAGGCCGCAGCCTTCCGGTCAGGCTGATCTCACCGGCTTGCTCATCGTTATAGTTCGCCAGCAAGGTTTCCCCCCGGCTGACAGGCAGATCAGACAAACAGCTCAAATCAAACGCTACTCTGTCTGCACTGTAGTTATTCAGGCAGATCAGTACCTGACCATCGCACTGCCTGCGATACACATGCAGAGCCTGATCGTCCGGTAATAAATCCGTGTAATCGCCGTCTGCTATCACAGCGATTTTCTTACGCAATGCAATCAGCTGCCGGTAATAGTGGAACACGGAATCCGGATCGGCCACCGCCTGCTCCGCATTGATAGCCGGGAAGTTCGCAGCAACGTCAATCCAGGGGGTCCCTTGGGTAAAGCCGGCATGAGGACGGCTGTCCCACTGCATCGGGGTGCGGGAATTGTCCCGCGAGCGCTCGGCCAGAATCGCCAGCGTATCCCGCTCGCTGATCCCCTGCGCCTGAGTCAGAATCCGGTACATATTGATGCTTTCCACATCACGATACTGAGCGATATCCGAGAACCCAGGGTTGGTCATGCCCAGCTCTTCGCCCTGATATACATAAGGGGTACCCTGCATCATATGCAGTGACGTGGCGAGCATTTTGGCTGACAGTTCACGGTATACACCATCATCCCCGAACCGGCTCACCACCCGAGGCTGGTCATGGTTACACCAGAATAACGCGCCCCAGCCCTTATCATGCAAGCCCTGCTGCCAGTGGCGGAACAGCTGTTTCAGTGCCAGAAAATCCATCGGCGCCAGTTTCCACTTTTCGCCATTCGGATAGTCGACTTTCAGGTGGTGGAAGTTAAACACCATAGACAGCTCTGTGCCGTCCTTGGCTGAATACAGCTGGCAATGTTCCAGTGTGGTCGAGGACATTTCCCCCACAGTGACCGAACCATACTGCTGAAACACATCCGCACTGATCTCCTGAAGGTATTGGTGCACTTTCGGCCCGTCGGTATAAAAACGCCGGCCGTCGCCTGAGTCGTCGTTCGGGAAGTCCTGCTGTTTGGAAATCAGATTGATGACATCCAGACGGAAACCGTCCACCCCTTTCCCGGCCCAGAAACGGATAACCTGTTTCACTTCCTCACGCACTTGCGGGTTTTCCCAGTTCAGGTCGGCCTGCTCTTTGGCAAACAGGTGCAGGTAATACTGCTGTGTCGGTTCGTGCCACTGCCAGGCATTGCCGCCAAATTTTGACTGCCAGTTATTCGGTTCGCCGCCATCCACGGCATCGTGCCAGATATAGTAATCACGATACGGGCTGTGCTTATCCGCCAGTGCCTGCTGAAACCAGATATGCTCAGTCGAGGTATGGTTCACCACTATGTCCATAATGATGCGGATTCCCCGCTGGCGGGCGGCATCCAGCAGACGGTCGAAATCTTCCATGGTGCCGAAATCCGGATTGATACTGTAGTAGTCGGAAATATCGTAACCGTTATCAATCATGGGCGAGGCGTAGACAGGGGTCAGCCAGATTGCATCCACTCCCAGCGTCTGAAGGTAATCCAGACGTTGCGTAATGCCTTTAATATCGCCCGTGCCTTTGTTGCCGCTGTCGGCAAAGCTCTTGGGGTAAATTTGATAAACCGTCGCTGTTCGCCACCAGGGCTGAGCTGTCTTAGTCATGTTGCTTAACCTGTACAGAAAAAACGGCAGCCGGAACACTGCCGTTGAAAGTGATTGCCGTTACGCGGCTTGTGGTTGCTGATCGAGCTTGCCTTTCGCAGCGGCACGCTTGTACATCACAATGGTCAGCACCAGCGGCACCACAATTGCCACCAGCATCGCCAGCAGATAGATCAGCCAGTGCTGGGGCTGAATAGACAGAATACCCGGCAAACCACCGACCCCAATGCCGTTGGCCATCACACCGGCGGCACCGCAAATTGCTGCAGCCAGTGCTGAACCTGTCATGGCACTCAGCATAGGGAATTTATATTTGAGGTTAATCCCGTACATGGCCGGCTCTGTCACCCCCAGGTAAGCTGAAATCGCGGCAGGTACGGAAATCTCACGCTCATTTTCTTTCTTGCTGATGATGATAATGCCGACCACGGCAGATGCCTGAGCAATATTAGACAGCGCAATCAAAGGCCAGATAGGCGTTCCGCCCATGTCCTGCATCAGCTGCAAATCCACGGCGTTGGTAGTGTGGTGAATACCGGTAATTACCAGCGGGGCGTACAGGAAGCCAAATAACACGGCCCCGAGAATCGCAAAATCCCCTGTCATGGCCGCTTTCGCGACATACGCCACACCATCGCCCAGCATGCGTCCGAACGGACCTATCAGGGCATGAGCCAGGACAACCGCCGTTACCAGCGAAATGAAAGGAACGATAACCAGGTACAAATAATCCGGGATAATGCGTCTGAGATTGGTTTCAATAAAGGCTAACGCAATACCGGCCAGCATGGCGGGGATCACCTGAGCCTGATAGCCCACTTTCTCAATCACAAACCAGCCGAAATCCCACACTTCCGGCACTTGCTTACCGATCAGATAAGCATTCATCAATTGTGGCGAGACCAGGGTTATCCCCAGTACTATGCCCAAAATAGGTGTGCCGCCCAGTTTTTTCACGGTTGACCAGCACACACCTACAGGCAGGAAGAAGAAAATTGCTTCACCAATCAGCCATAAAAAGGCATGCACCTGCGCCCAGAACGGGCTGATCTGGGTGAGAGTTTGGCCATCAAACATCGCAATATCGCCGATGACATTTCTGAAACCGAGGATCAGACCGCCGGTGATAATGGCAGGTAACAGGGGAACAAAGATTTCGGCCAGGTGAGAGATACCGCGCTCAAGCAAGCTCATATTCTGGCGGGCGGCGACTTTTGCCTCATCTTTACTGACCGCTTTGTCACCTAACATTGCATTGAGCTGCTTATACACCTGGTCAACTTCGGTGCCAATCACCACCTGAAATTGCCCGGCGTTGGTAAAACAACCTTTCACCATAGCAATGGCTTCCAGATCGGGCACACTCGCCGCTTTCGGGTCTTTCAATACAAAACGCAACCGGGTCAGGCAGTGGCTGACACTGACGATGTTTGCCTCGCCGCCTATTCTGGCGACCAGCTGCTCTATCTGCTGCTTATCTATTTTACTCATGCCAATATCCGTCTAAGTCGTAAGGTACACAGGGTATTGTTATTGTTTTTACATTTTTGGGAATGTTCCCAACCAACAACCCCAATGATGAACCCGATAGAAAACATTGCAAATGGGAATGTTCCCATTTTGTGTTTCAGCTCACGAAGCGTGTCATTTTATTCAGAATAGACGGTAAACGGAGGAGTATGTGCCTGAACGCTCAGGCACACAATCAGAATGGCAGACAGGAACGCTGCACCAGATGGGTGACATCCGCACTCTGGCGAAGGTGCTGTAACAGCAGATTGGCGGCGCGCTGACCCGCGTCAAAATATCCGGGATCGACACTGAAGGTGTTGGGAAACATAAACTGCAGCAAATCTGTCGCCCCGACACCAGACACCAGAACGTCGGTCCGGTTTAGCTCCTGCAGTCTTTTTGCCACCCCCATCGCCAGGGTATCACTGGCACAGACAATAGCCTGGGTCTGCGTGGAAAGCACAGCGTCTGTTAATGTGTAAGCACTGTCATAACTGAGCTCGCCGGTTTGATAACAAGGCTCAATGTGCTGTTGCGCACAGGCTTCCAGATAAGCGTCCAGACGCAATTGCCCTGTTGTCCGGTCAGCAGGATCAACCCCCATATAGCTGATATGTTTGAGGCCCTTGCCGGTGAACTGAGCCATCGCCAGGGAAATCATGCCCTTGTTGTCGTAACTGACAGATGAGACAGAATCGGTATCAACAGCAATCACAACGGCACGTTGTGTAAAGCTGTCTAAAATAGCGCAATCAAACCCGGAGAAACCAAATACGATGACCCCGTCGACATTACGCTTTTCCAGCACCGCGATGTGCTCGCGGGTTTTATCGGTACAGAACTGGCTTTCCATGATAACGGCGTCATAATCAGCCGCGTAGATGACTTCCAGAATACCGCGCACCGCTTTATTTTCTGACGGCGAATCCAGCCGCGAAACAAGAATACCAATGACCCTGCTGTTACCACCACGCATTGATTGGGCTGACTTAGACGGCACATAGCCGGATTCCCGGATCACCTGCTCCACTTTTTCTCGTGTCGCCGGTTTCACTCGCGGATCGTGTGTCAGCACTCTGGAGACGGTTGATTTACCCACCCCGGCCAGTTTAGCGATATCAAGAATAGTCAGTTTTTGTGCCTGTTTTGGTGTCATAGCGCCCTCAGTTCAATACGTCCCCGGGGAAGGGCTTCAGGTTCACAGCCTGCATAAATGCTGTATTGTCACAGTCTTAGAGACAAATGCAATGCCTTTATACCGCAACATCCCCTCACACAAAAAATGCACCAAATTGACAATCCCCCAACAAAAACGGCGGAGATATCCGATACTTTCTTTAAGTGCTTGAAATAAGTTTTCCATGCACCCATATAAAATAAATACTTACTCACTTTCTGGTGTCGGCCGTTTCTGGCTTTCTGTTCTTTGCCGGTATCAGCCGAAGTACAAAAGGATAATTATGATTACTCATGTTGGCATTATCGATCAGGACCCGGTCAGGCTGATCACTTCCCTTTTAGACCACGGTGTCCCAGCCGGAAAGATGATTTTTATCGGTACAGAAGCGCAGCAAGAAACCTATGGCCGCCTGAGTTCGATACTGATACCCCGCGATATTGAGACTGAATTTTTCACCATTCCCGACTCCATCAATATTACAACCCTTCGCCAGCGACTGAATGAACTGGCAACCCGTTTGAAAGAGTCAAACAGTGAAGTTTGGTTCAATGCCAGTTGCGGCCTTCGCCACCGCCTGCTGTCTGCCTATGAGGTGTTCAGGAGCTACCAATGGCCGATTTATGTCATTGAGCCCTACAGTGATGAGATGTGCTGGCTGTATCCCGCCGGCCGGGAGCAACAGCAGGTTGAAGACCGCATCCAGCTCACCGATTACCTGACTATCTTCGGCGCGCGTGCCGAGTTGCCCGAAACAAGTGTACCGGAAGCCCTCAATCAGCAGCTCTGGGATCTGGGGCAACGCTGGGCAAGCTCAGCGCTGGAACTTGGCCCCGGGCTGGCCACTCTGAATTATCTGGCGACAACGTGCCGCAAAGAACAGAAACTGGATGTCGAGTTGAGTGACAAACAGCAGGGATACAAAGAACTGGCTCTGCTGATCAACGATCTGCAGGAAACTGGCCTGGCACACTATGACAATGGCATTCTGACGTTCAAACACGAAGAAGCCCGACGCTTTGCCAACGGTGAATGGCTGGAGAACCTGGTTCACAGTACCGTAAGAGCCATTCAAAGCAAGCTGCCTACCATACAGGATCATTCACTGGGCGTTCAGGTGTATCGTCAGATTGGCGATCGGGAAGTACGCAATGAGCTTGATGTGGCGACTGTCGTTAATAACAAGCTGCATATCATTGAGTGTAAAACCAAAGGCATGCGGGATGATGGCGACGATACCCTGTACAAACTGGAATCCCTGCGAGATTTGTTAGGTGGCCTGCAGGCACGTGCCATGCTGGTGAGTTTCCGCCCTCTTCGTCACCATGATCTGATACGGGCTGAAGATTTAGGGCTGGCGATTATCGGCCCTGAACAGCTGGGTGAGCTGGAGCAACACCTGCATACCTGGTTCAAAGCTGCCGGCGGCCAGGCCAACCGACTGCTGTAATCACTTTTGTGCGGTAAAAAAAACCGATGCATCTGGCATCGGTTTTTTTATGTCCGGTAACTGATTACTTGTTCAGCATACGACGAGCTGCGTCAACAACAACACGGATAGCACGTGCTTCTGTTTCTTTCAGCGTCGTGTGATCAGGCGTCTCTTTCTGAGTACGGTTGATAATCACACCCGCCACACAGCCGGCACGCAGACCCGAGCTAGCACACATGGTCAGTAAGGTGGCCGATTCCATTTCAAAATTCAGCACACCCATGTCCTGCCATTCTTTCATCGAACCCTGGAAACGACGGACAACGCGGCCAGAGAACGTGTCGTAGCGCTCCTGTCCCGGATAGAAAGTATCACTGGAAGCCGTCACACCTGTGTGCACTCCTGTGTCTTCCGCATCGCACGCTTCTTTCATCGCAGTCGCCACGTCGAAATCAGCCACTGCCGGGAATTCCATTGGCGCAAAGTGCAGGCTGGCACCGTCCAGGCGCACAGAGCCAGTGGTCACTATCATGTCACCCACGTTGATATGCGGCTGAATTGCACCTGTCGTACCAACACGCAGGAAAGTACGCACACCCAGTTGAGCCAGCTCTTCAACAGCAATTGAGGTGGATGGGCCACCGATACCGGTCGAACATACTACAACGGATTTACCATCCAGCTTTGCACGATACAGCGTGTACTCACGGGCACTGTTCAAAAACTCAGGCTCATCCATCAGGTTGGCAATTTTTTCAACGCGTGCCGGGTCACCGGGAATAATAGCAATTTCAGCGCCCTGAAGATCAGCTTTAGTAACACCCAGATGGAATACCGCGGTCTCAGACATAATTCTATCCTTCATTGTGTGGCCTGCTTTGTGGCGGCCTATTATGGGATCTTATTCAACAACTTGAACTCTCGAATACCCGCTAACCATAGCTCATCACTGCCACCATATTGGTGATTAACATCACATTAAAGACACATGCAAATGCAACGGATTCATTAAAACAGATCAACGATCACACTAATGTGCAACGCGATTCACTTTACCCGTAACCAATGCGCTTGAACCAGATGGAAAGCATCAGCCCTGCTCCTGGTCTTAACGTGAGCAATCAATGTTCTATGTTGCCTTATTAAGGCTCTGCACAAAGAAAAGGCTCAAGCCAGCGCTTAAGCCTTCTGATTGTAGCCCGGTCTCAGCCGGAGCGCTGAACTCGCGGCAAATTACGCATCTGGCTTAAACCGCAGCAATCGCAGCGCATTCACAGTCACCAGGGCTGTGGCACCGCTGTCTGCCAGTACGGCAACCCAAAGCCCTGTCCAGCCCAGCAAGGTGGTAAGCAGAAAGATCAGCTTCAAGCCCAGGGCCAGGCTGATGTTCTGACGAATATTGGCCAGCGTCATTCGCGACAAAGCAATCATGTCAGGTAATTCATTCAGGCGATTATGGGTCAGTGCGGCATCGGCAGTTTCCAGTGCCACGTCCGTGCCGCTTCCCATTGCAATGCCGACACTGGCCATTTTCATCGCCGGCGCATCATTAATGCCGTCGCCCACCATAGCCACTTTATAGTCACGGCTCCACTGAGCGACTTCAGTGACTTTATCTTCGGGCAACAGGCTGGCCCGAAAATCGACACCAACCTCAGAAGCGATTGCCTTGGCAGCCCGCAAGTTATCACCGGTTAACATCACACTGCGAATGCCTAACGTTTTGAGCCTGTCGACCGCCACCAGGGCATCTTCACGCAGATTATCCCGCCAGGCGATCAGTCCGACCGGCACGTTATCGCGTAGCACCACTACCAGGGTTTTTCCTTCATCGCTCAGGTTGTCGATGTCAGCCTGCTGGGATTGGGTTATCCGGCCGGGATCATCAAGACGATCTGTGGCGAGAAGGTGGATGACAGTACCAGCAACCACACCCTGTATCCCGCGGCCAGGCAGCGCTTTGCGGTTTTCAGCATGCGGCACCGCCAAACCCTGCTGGCGGGCTTTTTCGATCACAGCCTGCGCCAGCGGATGCAGCGATCCGGTTTCTATTGCGGCGGCTTCGCTAAGCAGCCTTGTTTCATCGCCTTGCCAGACGAGCACATCCGTTACCCGCGGTTTACCCTGGGTTAAGGTGCCTGTCTTATCAAACGCGACCACCTGCGTCTGGCCCAATTGCTCCAGTGCCGCACCGCCTTTAATCAGGGCTCCGCGACGCGCCGCTGCCGCCAGTCCCGAGGTAATAGCCGCCGGGGTTGAGATCACCAGAGCACATGGGCAGGCAATCAGCAGTAATGTCAGTCCTTTATACAGCCATTCATCCCAGGACAGGCCAAACAACACAGTCGGAACCAACACAATCAGCGTCGCCAGAGCAATCATCGCAGGGGTGTACCAGCGGCTGAAACGATCAATAAAACGTTCTATCGGTGCTTTACTGGCTTCTGCGTTTTCAATCAGGTGCAGTATACGGTCGATGGCATTTTCACCCTGTTCAGACTCGACTTTGACCCGCACCAGATGATCGGCCGACAGTGAGCCGGCAAGAATTCGCTCTCCCGCAAAGCGCTCTACAGGCACTGATTCACCGGTTAAGGCACTTTCATCAAAGCTGGCTGCCTTATCAAGCAATATGGCATCAGCGGGCAGCCGGGCACCCGGTGCCACTTCAATAACATCGCCGGGACGGAGCTGATCAGCCGCCACTTCGCGTACCTGGCCGTTGGTGTCGACACGCATCGCTGTCTCCGGCACCAGCGCCATAAGAGCTTTTACCCCGCTGCGGGCACGGGCAGACGCATAGCCTTCCAGTTGTTCACCAATGAGAAACAGCAATAACACCATCGCCGCTTCGGCCGTTTCGCCCAGATAGAGCGCGCCAACAGCAGCCACGCTCATCAGGGTTTCAATTGAAAACGGCGAGCCGTTTTTAGCCAGTTTGATGGCTTTACCAATAATCGGGGTCAAGCCCACCAGCGTGGTGGCTGAAAAAGCAATCAACCCCAACGTGTCAGACTGAGTGGATATTAAATAAGACACTAAAACCAGGGCGGCTGTCAGCGCGAGCATGCCATAAGTCTGCATGAACCCCGGAGCAGGGACATCTTTACTCTGCTGCGGCCGACGCAATGGGAAGCCCGTTGCTTTGGCGGCGGCCTCCACCTCAGACACCATGCGCGATGACGTTCCGGCGACCACCAACTTCTCTGTGGAAAAGATCACCGATGCCTGCTCGACACCGTCGATAGCAAGAATAGCTTTTTCCAGCTTTGCAGCACAGCTCGGACAATCCATGCCCTGCACTTGCCAGCTAAAACGCGCAACGGCAGTTGGTTCAGTACTTTGCTGAGGGGCTGCACCCTTTGCCGGCGATGCCTGATGAAAGGTGTTTGGATTATCCGACTCATAGGAATGAGTGGCAGCGGAGCCTGACGGCGTCGTATGGGGGGTAATTTGCCGGATACCGGACAGGGCAGCAGCCTTATCGCCATGGGGCTGTGTTGACAATAAAACTCGCCGCCTGGCGGGGTCGCTCTCTTCACTGCCTCCTGAGTCGCACGATCCTTCACAGCAACCTGCTGTCACAGAAGCGGACACACCACCGGCAGCAGAGACAGCCATTGCGCCTTGTTCGACACATACACTGCTGCCGGTACTGGCAGGCTTGATGGTATGGATGTGCGGTTTTTTATTATGGCATTGATGACACATACTGTTATTCCTTATTCAGTCAAAGTAAGCTTCTGGATAAATATAAACCTTGGAGTTACCTCCAAGGTCAAGCGATAAATACAGATCTCAATCATTGAGTGAATGGATGAATACAGAGCTCAAAAATACAGGCGCAGCAGCGCCTGTACAAACAGCATTAAACCGGGTGCTTAAAGCAATCACCAATTTGATCACTGATAGCGGAAAGCACATTGCGGCGGGTAATAATACCAACCAGTCTCCCGCCTTCCACAACCGGATACAGCTTAGGTTTTTGCCCGGACATGGTTTCAGCAAGAGTAATAATGCTGGTCTCCGGGTTGACTGTCAGCACATCCGTACGCATGACATCACCCACTGTGTGGGTATCCTGGCAGTGATAACCGACTTTCAGTAACTTCTGAATAAAATCCTGTTCAGACACAAAGCCCACCACTCTGCGGTACTCATCAACAACAGGCCCGCCAATCTGCTTGGATGACAGCATCTTGTCCAACGCTTTAGACAACGACATACCTGCTTCAAAGGTTACCGGTCGGGTATTCATATAATCTCTGACTTTAATCGACTCCATGTATCCCCCTGAAATTTTTCTTATATAACCGCAGGCAGATTCAGAGTGTGTCAATCTGAGTGCTTATCCCTGCGCCGATACCTTAAGTGTCGTCGATTTCAGCAAAATGTCTAAATTGATAGGTTCTATTTTATTCATTGCCGTTACCTATGATGCGTGCTTAAGAAAGGAGCAACATCATAAACATAGCCAGGGGTAATTGATCGCCATTACCCAGAATTACCTTATCGCCCACCAGTTTCAGAGCAATAAATGCCCTGTCTTCTTTAATCGTCAGCACACCGCTTTTAACCAGCCTGTCGGTCTGAGGTTCCAGCCCTTCAGTCCATGTCAGCAACTCGGACGGGAACTCAAAATACATATCACCATCAAGTTTGCTGGTAATTTGTGCCAGATTCTGCGACGCGCGCGCCAAGCCAGGCTGCACAGTAAGACGAACATGGCCTTTTATTAGCCCTTCCGGTGCTGCCACACTGATATCTTTCAGGTTCACGGTCAGCCCTTTGGCAACCAGCAGATCCAGCGCTAACGCCATATCCTGAACCTGAGCCGGGGATAATTCGCCGTCCAGCTGATCACCCAGCGCACTGAGCCGGGTTACCGCGTCATAATCGAGATCAGACAACAGCAAATCGACATTGAATCTCTGGTATTGCTTGCCGTCCAGACTGGTCAGAGACGCGATGCTGAGCTGGTTGCTGTTTGTTAACTGGGCACTGACTGCCGGACTACCCTCTGTCGCCGCTTTACCTTCTGACAGACTATTGAGTGACGCTACCTTAATGGTATCCAGATCCACAGACTCTTGAGTCTGATGATTGGCAAACGCCAGTTTGCTTATCTGCAGTTGCTGGTTGCCAATCCAGAAACGTCCGTCCCAGCGGCCATCCCCGCCACCTGTCACACCAGATACCTGCATGCTTTCATCTGCCACAGTCTGTAATAACGCGTCTTTCAGCGCATAACTGAAAGTGCCGTTTCCATCAGCAGAGACAGTGCCGGTAAACGTCAGCGGCTCAGACTGAAAGGCATTACCATCCTGATCGTTATAGACAAAAGGATTCAGGGTTAAATCAAGATCTGTTTTTCTTGTCAGTGCAGTGCGCGTAGTTAAGGTTAATGGCACCGCATCACTGCCCCACCAGGCTTCAACCTGAGAGGCGACCTTATCATCAACCACCAGCGTACTGTTGGAAGTAACCCCAAATACACCATGATGAATCTCATGTGCAATATGCCATTCAGTCGGCCAGTCCTGCTCTGCGAAAATCTCTTTCCAACTGGACTTCAGCGCAATTTTCGACACAGCATGAGAGGTCAGATATCCACGGTCATAGCGCTCAGTGGTGACAGAAACATAAGGGCTGTTGTATTCCCCCACAGTGTCCTGATAAATACGTTCGCCAATCTGACCGACTGCCAGAGGCCAGCACAACACCACTGCTACCGCACCTGCAACAGCTCCTATTTTTCCTAACATGTTTCTTTCCAATGATTATTTCGTAATGAATGCAATGAGTGTATTACAAACACCATCTTTGCTCTATGGATCAATGACTTTTATCACTGAGCACGGGTGATTAATCTGCTTGTCAGCCGGTGCGCACTGTGGGAAAGTGATCGCAATTTCAGATTCAAGGAGTGCAGTAATGAAAGTTGCCGTGTTCAGCGCCAAAAAATACGATCAAATTTCTTTCAATAAAAGCAATCAGCTTTTTGGCCACCAACTGAGTTTCTTCGATATTCAACTCAACCTGCAAACCGCGAAACTGGCCCACGGCTATGATGTTGTCTGCGCATTTGTGAACGACGACCTGAGCAAACCCGTGATTGAAGCTTTATCTATTCTGGGAGTGCGTGCCATTGCCATGCGCTGTGCCGGATTTGATAAAGTGGATGTAGATGCCGCCAAAATGTACGGTCTGCAAATTGTTCGGGTTCCCGCTTACTCTCCGCAAGCCATCGCAGAACATACTGTTGGGTTAATGCTGAGTCTTAACCGTAAAATTCACCGTGCATACCAACGCACACGGGATGCCAACTTTTCATTGGATGGCCTGACGGGTTTTAACTTTTATGGCAAAACCGTCGGGGTTATCGGCACCGGCCGGATAGGTATCGCCACCATGCACATCCTGAAAGGCCTGGGCATGACCATTCTGGCCCACGATCCTTATGAAAACCCGGAAGCGATAAATTTGGGGGCGACTTACACCTCGCTGGACGAGATTTACCGCCAATCGGATGTCATTACCCTGCACTGCCCGATGAGCAAAGAGAATTACCACATGTTGGACGCGCGTTCTTTTAGCAAGATGCGCGACGGTGTCATGATCATTAATACCAGCCGTGGTGAGCTGCTTAACTCGAAAGATGCGATTGAAGCACTCAAAAGCCAGAAAATCGGCTCACTCGGAGTGGATGTCTACGAAAATGAAAAAGATTTATTCTTTGAGGATAAGTCCAACGACATTATTCAGGATGACGTTTTTCGTCGTTTATCTTCCTGCCACAATGTGCTGTTCACCGGTCATCAGGCCTTCTTAACGGAAGAAGCGCTGGCCAACATCGCCGACACCACGCTCTCGAATCTCAATCATTTTGCGCAAGGGACAAAATCTGGCAACGAATTAATACAATAAAAATGTTCTATCCATTATTGTGATAAAATAGCTTATTAAAAATTTGTCAATGATCACAATTATGTGATTTTTGCTGCATTTTTACTCTATTGTCCCCGTAATACGGCACTTAATCTAAGGCCAACCTGTTATTGCAGGGACGAGTTGATTAAAATGCTCCAATTCATTTTTTGTTCTTTGGATGAAGATTCATGCGTAAATCGTTTATCGCTGGTGCCCTGCTACTATCATTGGCTTCAGCAGCTCAAGCTAATTCAGCTAATACTATGAGCAACTTCAGCTACGACTATACAGAAGTGCGAATTGGCCTGAGCCCATTAACCTATGGTGCAGGTTTCAGCAAATCTATCCACCCGAATGCACATTTAACCGGTAGCATCGATTCTGAATTCGAAAGCGACTGGGATCTTGCCTTAGGTGTTGGCTTCCATGCACCTATTAACAACTGGGCTGATCTGACGGGTGAGCTTAAAGCGCGCAACATCAAGAACAAAGACGAGTTTAACGACAGCACAGGCAAAACAGGTATGGAAATCAACCTGGGTGTTCGTCAATGGTTAGGCCCGCAACTTGAAGTAGGTGCCAAGCTCGGCCACATTAACGTCCATAAAATCGAAGAAACATTCGGTTCTGTTTATGGCCGTTTCCACGCCACTGAGCTGTTTTCAATCGGCGCTGAAGGTCGTTTTAACGATGTTTACGGCGATCAACTGTTACTGACTACCCGCTTCAAATACTAAGCGGATACGTGTAATACATTAACAAAAGCCCGGCGCAATCACGCCGGGCTTTTTTTTGTTTAATGCACCTCACTCAACAGCCAAGTAAGGCTTTACGCCTGGTAAAACTAATACACGAGCTGAGATCAAAAAAAGCCCGTCAATAACGGGCTTCTTGTTGCAGTCGTAGTCTGACTTGTCTATTACCAGCCAGTAACTTCTCTCAGTGCTTTACCGATCTCTGCCAGGCTTTTAACGGTTTTAACGCCCGCAGATTCCAGTGCTGCGAACTTATCTTCCGCAGTACCTTTACCACCAGAAATAATTGCACCGGCATGGCCCATACGCTTACCTGGAGGAGCAGTCACACCCGCAATATAAGAAACAACCGGTTTAGTGACATTCTCTTTGATAAATGCTGCTGCTTCTTCTTCCGCAGTACCACCGATTTCACCAATCATCACGATTGCTTCAGTCTCAGGGTCTTCCTGGAACAATTTCAGGATATCAATGAAGTTTGACCCTGGAATCGGGTCACCGCCAATACCTACACAAGTCGACTGGCCGAAGCCTTCATCTGTGGTTTGTTTTACTGCTTCATAAGTCAGGGTTCCTGAACGAGAAACAATACCCACTTTACCTTTCTTGTGAATATGACCAGGCATGATGCCGATCTTACATTCATCAGGCGTGATCACACCCGGGCAGTTAGGACCAATCATGCGAACACCGGTTTCTTCCAGCTTCACTTTCACGTCGATCATATCTGTTGTCGGGATACCCTCAGTGATGGTAACGATCAGTTTGATACCCGCATCAATCGCTTCCAGAATGGCATCTTTACAAAATGGTGCCGGAACGTAGATAACAGAAGCTGTTGCACCTGTTGCTTCTACGGCTTCGCGCACAGTGTTGAACACTGGCAAATCCAGGTGTGTTGTACCGCCTTTACCTGGTGACACACCGCCAACCATTTGCGTACCGTATGCAATTGCCTGCTCAGAGTGGAAAGTACCCTGACCGCCAGTGAAACCCTGGCAGATAACTTTAGTGTCTTTATTAATTAGTACAGACATTCTTATTTGCCCTCCGCAGCAGCAACAACTTTCTGAGCTGCGTCGGTTAGCGACTCAGCTGCAATGATATCCAGACCTGACTTGGCCAGTACTTCGCGACCCAGGTCAGCGTTAGTACCTTCCAGACGAACCACAACCGGTACAGTCACGCCAACTTCTTTAACCGCGCCGATGATACCTTCTGCAATCATGTCGCAACGAACGATACCACCGAAGATGTTAACCAGTACGGCTTTAACATTATCGTCAGACAGGATGATCTTGAATGCTTCTGCAACGCGCTCTTTGGTCGCACCGCCACCAACATCCAGGAAGTTTGCCGGCTTGCCGCCGTGCAGGTTTACAATGTCCATGGTACCCATGGCCAGACCCGCACCGTTCACCATACAGCCAACGTTACCGTCCAGAGCAACATAGTTCAGCTCCCATTGTGCTGCGTGTGCTTCACGTGCATCTTCCTGAGAAGCATCGTGCATATCACGCAGTTTGGGCTGGCGGTACATGGCGTTTGAATCGATGTTGATTTTACCGTCCAGGCACAGCAGGTTACCTTCACCGGTAATCACAAGCGGGTTAATCTCCAGCAGAGCCAGGTCATACTGAGCAAACATCTGGCCCAGACCCATGAAGATTTTCACAAACTGCTTGATCTGATCGCCTTTCAGGCCCAGTTTAAATGCCAGTTCACGACCCTGATAGGCCTGTGGGCCAACCAGTGGATCGATAGCCGCTTTGTGGATCAGCTCAGGGGTTTCTTCGGCAACTTTCTCAATTTCCACACCACCTTCAGTTGATGCCATGAAAACGATACGGCGAGTACCACGGTCTACAACAGCACCCAGATACAGTTCGTTTGCAATGTTAGAGGCTTCTTCAACCAGGATTTTGGTTACCGGCTGACCGTTTGCATCAGTCTGATAAGTCACCAGGTTTTTACCCAGCCACTTTTGTGCAAATTCTTTAAGGCCTTCTTTGGTGTCATGCAGTTCTACGCCGCCCGCTTTACCGCGGCCACCAGCGTGAACCTGACATTTGATGACCCACTTATCACCGCCGATTTTACCTGCTGCTTCAGCAGCCTCTTGTGGGGTATCACAAGCATAGCCTTCAGGAACTGGCAGGCCATACTCAGCAAAAAGTTGTTTTGCCTGATATTCGTGCAGATTCATTATGTTCTATCCGTTCTCTAATCCCTGTGGGACGTGTTATATCCATTGAAATACTCTTGGGTATTCCTTCGTCAATCAATCTGGCTCAACAACCGCCACCTCAGAACAGTGGCGGGTCGTTATGCGCAGTGTTACACGTCCAGAAGCAGACGTGTTGGGTCTTCAAGTAATTCTTTAACGGTTACCAGGTAGCCTACCGACTCTTTACCGTCAATCAGACGGTGGTCATAAGACAGCGCCAGGTACATCATAGGCAGGATTTCAACCTTACCATCAACGGCCATTGGACGGTCCTGGATCTTATGCATACCCAGAATAGCGCCCTGAGGTGGGTTGATAATTGGCGTAGACATCAGCGAGCCGAATACACCACCGTTGGTGATAGTGAAGTTACCGCCAGTCAGTTCATCAACTGTCAGCTTGCCGTCACGGCCCTTGATTGCCAGTTCACGGATACCTTTTTCGATCTCAGCCAAGCTCAGCTTGTCACAATCACGCAGTACCGGGGTAACCAGACCACGAGGGGTTGATACGGCAATACTGACATCGAAGAAGTTGTGGTAAACAACATCATCACCGTCAATAGACGCATTCACTTCCGGGAAACGCTTCAGCGCTTCAACAACCGCTTTGACATAGAAAGACATAAAGCCCAGACGAATACCATGACGCTCTTCAAAGATGCCTTGGTACTGCTTACGCAAGTCCATGATTGGCTTCATGTTCACTTCATTGAAGGTCGTCAGCATCGCTGTGCTGTTCTTCGCTTCCAGCAGACGCTCCGCAATACGCTTACGCAGACGGGTCATAGGGACACGCTTTTCACTGCGATGGGCCAGAGGAGCTTCCACTTTCGCTTCAGCAACCGGAG
Organism: Photobacterium sp. WH24; assembly: GCF_019204055.1. Classification (NCBI taxonomy): domain Bacteria; kingdom Pseudomonadati; phylum Pseudomonadota; class Gammaproteobacteria; order Vibrionales; family Vibrionaceae; genus Photobacterium; species Photobacterium sp. WH24. The sequence continues at coordinate 197,697 of NZ_JAGSOZ010000004.1, forward strand.
CTGCAGATGCAGACTTGCCATTTTTCACGAAGGCTTCTACGTCTTCACGAGTGATACGGCCACCCACACCACTACCTTTCACAGCCGATGCATCGATACCGTGCTCGCTGATAAGACGGCGTACAGCCGGGCTCAGCGCATCATTGGTCTCTTCAGCCAAAGAAGCAGTAGTACGTTTTGTTGGTGACGCTTCCGCACTGGCAGTCGTATCTTTAGTTGGTTCGCCGGCAACCGCGCCTGCTTTGATTTTACCCAGCAGCTGCTTGGTCAGCACTGTGGTACCTTCTTCCTCGAAAATAGCTTCAAGAATGCCATCTTCAGGTGCAGGTACTTCCAGCACTACTTTATCCGTTTCGATATCTACCAGAACTTCATCACGGCTTACTGCATCACCTGGTTTCTTGTGCCAGGTGGCTACAGTTGCGTCTGCTACTGATTCAGGTAAATCGGGAACCAGAATTTCGATTGTCATCTCAGTTTGTCCTTTTTGTTCCAGCTCTGGGTTTATTGTTCTGTGTTCAGTGCGTCATCAATCAACGCTTTCTGTTGTTTCAAGTGTACTGACATATAACCAACGGCAGGTGAAGCTGACGCTGGGCGGCCGGCATAAGCTAGTTGCGAGCCTGCAGGCAGGGCAGCACGGAAATTATGCTGGCTGCTGTACCAGGCACCCTGGTTTTGCGGCTCTTCCTGACACCATGCGAAGTCAGTCACATGCTGATAATCAGCCAGTGCAGCTTCCACATCCTCTTTCGGGAATGGGTACAGCTGTTCAATTCGGATAATGGCGACATCCGTCTGCTCACGCTTGCGACGTTGTTCCAGCAGATCGTAATACACCTTACCTGAACACAGTACAACACGTTTCACTTGTTTCGGATCCAGCGCATCAATCTCACCGATGGCAGGCAGGAAATTACCTTCAGCCAGGTCATCCATAGTTGAAGTACACAGCGGATGACGCAGTAGTGATTTAGGCGACATGACAATCAGAGGACGACGCATCGGGCGCAGCACCTGACGACGAATCATGTGGTAAACCTGAGCCGGCGTTGAAGGAATCACAACCTGCATGTTTTGTTCAGCACACAGCTGCAGGTAACGTTCCAGACGCGCAGAGGAGTGCTCCGGGCCCTGGCCTTCATAGCCATGCGGCAGCAACATAGTCAGACCGCACATACGGCCCCACTTCTGCTCACCAGAACTGATGAACTGATCGATGACAACCTGAGCACCGTTCGCAAAATCACCGAACTGAGCTTCCCAGATTGTCAGGCCACCCGGCTCTGCCGTGGCATAGCCATATTCAAAGGCCAATACAGCTTCTTCTGACAGCACAGAGTCGAAAACCTGGAACGGACCTTGTTTGTCATGAAGGTTCGCCAAAGGCATGTATGTGCTGGCATCACCTTGATTATGCAGCACCGCATGACGATGGAAGAAAGTACCACGTCCGGAATCCTGGCCCGTAATACGGATGCGATGACCATCATCAACCAGAGTTGCATAGGCCAGCGTTTCGGCCATACCCCAGTCGACACCTTTCTCACCCGCTACCATAGACTGGCGATCGTTATACAGTTTCTGTACACGGCTTTGCAGTTTGTGGCTTTCAGGATACTGACAAACACGCTGACCCAGTTCATGCAGTCGCTGACGACCAACTTTATGATCCCATTCTTTGGTCCAGTCGTGGCCCAGGTACGGAGCCCAATCCACTGAGTGCAGTTTCATCGGACGCCACTCTTTCACCACGCATTCGCCGCGGTCAAGTGCATCACGGTATTCATTGACAAGTACAGTCGCCGTTTCAGCGTCTATGCTCTTCTCGTCAACCAGAATATCTGCGTAAATCTTGCGTGGAGTTGGGTGTTTTTTGATCTTTTGGTACATCAGTGGCTGAGTCGCGCTCGGCTCATCCGCTTCGTTGTGACCATGGCGGCGGTAACAGACCAGATCAATAACCACATCACGCTTAAATTCATTGCGGTAATCCAGCGCAAGACGAGTCACAAAAGCAACCGCTTCAGGATCATCAGCATTAACGTGGAATATCGGCGACTGCACCATCTTAGCGATATCAGTACAGTACTGCGTTGAACGGGTATCCATCGGATTAGACGTAGTGAAACCAATCTGGTTGTTCACCACAATGCGTACCGTACCACCAACACGGTAACCCCGGGACTGGGACATGTTGAAGGTTTCAGCTACTACACCCTGACCCGCGATTGCTGAGTCACCGTGAATAGTGATTGGCAGTACCATGGAACCGTCTTTGTCACCCAAGCGGTCCTGACGTGCGCGAACAGAGCCGACAACAACCGGGTTAACGATTTCAAGGTGAGAGGGGTTAAAGGCAAGGGCCAGATGCACATCGCCGCCTGGTGTCGCGAAATCAGCAGAGAAGCCCTGGTGGTATTTCACATCACCGGTTCCCCATGATTCGCCATGCTTACCGGCAAATTCATCGAACAAGTCCTGAGGCTTTTTACCCAGAACGTTCACCAGCATGTTCAGTCGACCACGGTGGGCCATTCCCACCACTACTTCCCGAACACCGCTTTTTCCGGCTGCACGAATCAGCTCTTTCATCATAGGGATAAGCGCATCACCGCCTTCCAGTGAGAAACGTTTTGCCCCTGGGAATTTCGCCCCCAGATAACGCTCCAGACCTTCGGCCGCAGTCAGCTCATCCAAAAATGTCTGCTTTTCTTCCTGAGTAAACGCGCCTTTACCGACGACTGATTCCAGACGCTGCTGAATCCAGCGTTTTTCTTCGGTATCAGTAATGTGCATGTACTCAGCACCAATTGAGCCACAATAGGTGTTTTTCAATGCCTCATAGATCTCAGAAAGCTTCATTGTCTCTTTGCCTACGGCAAATGAACCGACATTGAAGCTTTGGTCAAAATCTTCCGCAGTGAGATTATGAAACGCAGGATCCAGGTCCGAAACACGTTCCTGCTGCCATAATCCCAGCGGATCCAGGTTTGCATGCTGATGACCACGGAAACGGTATGCGTTGATAAGCTGCAGTACCTTAACCTGTTTGACATCAACATCAGGATCGCTGACGTTAGCACTTAAAAAGGTCGTCTCTTTCGCTAAACGCCGGAAGTAATCACGAACACGCGAATGCGGCTGCTCAACGACAACACCATTCACAACAGGCAGTTCACTAAAAACGTGACGCCATTCTTCGTCAACTAATTCTGGGTCGCTTAGATACAACTCGTAGAGGTCTTCTACATAAGTTGCGTTGGCGCCAGCCAGATGTGAAGACTCAAGCCAAGCCTTCATAACGCCGTTCTGCATTTTTTTCCCTTAACCACTTGTTATCGCCACTTGCACCGGTTGTTACGCCGGGCTAAAAAGCCAGCAAATTGCTCTGCTGGCATATCGATAATTCTATAGATTTACACCGAACGTTTAAGCAACATAGATCGGATATTGCCGATTGCTTTCGTCGGGTTGAGCCCTTTTGGACACACGCTGACACAGTTCATGATGCTGTGGCAGCGGAACACGCTAAATGCATCATCAAGATCGGATAAGCGCTCTTCAGTTGCCGTATCACGACTGTCGATTAACCAACGGTACGCCGCCAGCAAGCCTGCAGGACCGATAAACTTGTCCGGGTTCCACCAGAATGACGGACATGAGGTCGAGCAACAGGCACACATAATGCACTCGTACAGGCCATCAAGATGCGCACGCTCTTCCGGAGACTGCAGGTTTTCCCGCGCAGGCGGGTGCTCGCTGTCATTAATCAGGAACGGCTTCACCTTGGCATAGTTGGTGTAGAACTGCTCCATATCAATGATAAGGTCACGAATGACAGGCAAACCCGGCAACGGACGAATCACGATCGTTTTCTGATTCATCAACGCCGACAGCGGGGTAATACAGGCCAGGCCGTTCTTGCCATTCATGTTGATACCATCAGAACCGCAAACACCCTCACGGCATGAACGACGGAAAGACAGCGATGGATCCTGCTCTTTCAACAGAATCAGGGCATCCAGAACCATCATGTCAGAGCCTTCAGGCACTTCCAGCGTATACCCTTTCATGTGCGGCGCGTTATCTACATCAGGGTTATAACGGTAAATCGAAAAATTCAGTTTCATGTTGTTACCTCCCTTAGTAAGTCCGCGCTTTAGGCGGGAATGCGTCACGATGTACTGGTGTCATATTTACATCACGCTTGGACATCTGCTCTGTCTCTGGGTTGTAAATAGAGTGACACAGCCAGTTAGCATCATCACGCTCTGGGAAGTCAAAACGGGCGTGAGCACCACGGCTTTCTGTACGGTAGTTAGCCGCTACTGCCGTCGCATAGGCGGTTTCCATCAGGTTATCCAGTTCCAGACACTCGATACGCTGTGTGTTGAATTCGCTGGATGTGTCATCCAAGCGTGCTTCTTTCAAACGCTCGCGGATTTCTTTCAGCTGACTCAGGCCTTCAGCCATGGCTTCGCCTTCACGGAATACTGAGAAGTTGTTTTGCATGCAAGATTGCAGATCTTTACGGATTTGTACCGGATCTTCGCCTTTTTGCGTGCTGTTCCAACGGTTCAGACGAGTCAGAGAGGCTTCAATGTCTGATTCTGTGGCCGGACGTGCTTCTGCCTGAGCCGCTAGGGTCTCACCCAGATGCAAGCCGGTCGCGCGACCAAATACAACAAGGTCAAGCAGGGAGTTACCGCCCAGGCGGTTTGCACCATGTACAGACACAGAGGCAATTTCACCACAGGCAAACAGACCCTGAACTTCTTCGTCCTGACCATTTGCGTTTTGCTTAATGGCTTGTCCGGAAACCTGAGTCGGTACACCACCCATCATATAGTGACAGGTTGGAATCACCGGAATGGGCTCTTTCACTGGATCGACGTGCGCAAAGGTACGCGACAGTTCAAGAATGCCTGGCAAACGAGATTCCAGAACATCTTTACCCAGATGATCCAGTTTCAGTTTGATGTGCGGTCCCCATGGGCCATCGCAACCGCGGCCTTCACGGATTTCCACCATCATTGAACGGGCAACAACGTCGCGGCCCGCCAGATCTTTCGCGTTGGGTGCATAGCGTTCCATGAAACGCTCACCGTCTTTGTTCAGCAGGTAGCCACCTTCACCACGACAACCTTCAGTTACCAGTACACCGGCGCCGGCAATACCGGTTGGGTGGAACTGCCACATTTCGATATCCTGCATGGGTACACCCGCACGCAATGCCATACCGACACCGTCACCGGTATTAATGTGTGCGTTAGTGGTTGACTGATAGATACGGCCTGCACCACCTGTTGCCAGGATTGTGGCCTTGGATTTGAAGTAACAGACTTCACCGGTTTCCATACACAGCGCGGTACAGCCCAAAATGGCACCGTCCTGGTTTTTCACCAGATCCAGCGCATACCACTCAGAGAAAATCGTGGTCTTATGCTTAACATTTTGCTGATACAGCGTGTGCAGTAAAGCGTGACCGGTACGGTCTGCTGCTGCGGCTGTACGCGCGGCCTGCTCGCCACCGAACTCTTTTGACTGGCCACCAAACGGGCGCTGATAAATACGACCATTATCAAAACGGGAGAAAGGCAGACCCATTTTTTCTAGTTCAATGACTGACTGCGGGCCATTTTTACACATGTATTCGATGGCATTCTGATCGCCAATATAGTCCGACCCTTTTACCGTGTCGTACATGTGCCATTCCCAGTTATCCGGATGCGAGTTACCTAACGCAACTGTGATACCGCCCTGCGCAGATACGGTGTGAGAACGGGTAGGAAACACTTTAGACAGCAAGGCACATTTCAGGCCCTGCTCAGAAATTTGTAGTGCAGCACGCATACCTGCACCACCAGCGCCGATTACTACGGCATCAAACTCTCGAACTGCAATGCTCACTTACGCACCCCACACAATAAAGAAACCAGATAACAGATAAACAAAAAGCACAGCGACAATTGCAAACATCAGACCAGCGCGTAAAAAGGCAGGTTTAATGTAGTCAGTCAGTACTTGCCACATTCCAATCCAACCGTGAATCAGAACGGAGGCCAACGCCAGCATAGTAAAGACTTTTGTGCTTAGTTTTGAAAAGAACGCTGTCCAGGTTTCAAAATTCAGCTCAGGGCCAAAAGCGAAAAAGCACACCATATAAATGGTATAAAGAGTGAGGATAATTGCGGTTGCACGAATCAGAATAAAGTCGTGAACACCATTACGTCCAATAGTTGAAACGTTGCTTACCATACCAGGCCTCCTGCAAACACAGACAGAACCGCCACAATTGCAAAACTGATTTTCGCACTTGTGGTGCCAGATTCCAGCTCTTCAAAATATCCCATATCCATGATCAGGTGACGGATACCCAAAACAATGTGATAGAAGAGTGCTGTCAGCACACCCCAGAGGATAAATTTGACAAAGAAGCTGTCAACGATGTCAGCGGCTTCAGCAAATCCTTGGGGAGAGGAAAGAGACAGGTTCAGTAGCCACAGCAGGATGGCAAGGGAAACAAATGTGATCACGCCCGATACACGGTGCAGGATTGACGAAATCGCAGTCAGCGGAAAGCGTATCGTCTGTAGGTCGAGGTTGACAGGTCTTGGCTTGTTAACTTTCACGGTCTTTGCCCACTCAGCTCCATAGAAGCGTTTTATTTTTATAAAACCTCCGGTATGCGTACGCCAAAACAAGCGCAACAAAGGCACAACAACTGTGCTACATTTACATAGCACAAGTGTATGTACAGCAAAGCAAAAGTCGTTTCAGCTAAGTAGCTAATATTACTAATAACTTTATCATTGTTTCTGGCGATGGCAGAACCAGAGACCTGCGGCCGAGTATACGCCTCGCAACAATCAATTACAAACCCCGTTACATGACCTCTAACACGGTTTGAGATATTGACCCGCTTTTACTTAAAGTTATTAACAAGCGCACACTCCCGAGAAGAGGAATTGACAACAACATGACCGAGCTGTACAAAGACGGCACATCCGATTTCGGATTAGGATTATAAAATAACAAAGGAGATTGTTATGGCAGACAAGAAAGCTACTCTTCATATTGAAGGGAAAGCACCGGTCGAACTGCCGATTCTCGGGGGCTCACTAGGTCCAGAAGTACTGGATGTTCGTAAACTCGGCGCATCTGGCTATTTCACTTTCGACCCAGGTTTCTTAGCTACTGCATCATGTGAATCTCAAATTACTTTCATTGATGGTGCGAAAGGTGTGCTGCTTCACCGTGGCTATCCAATCGACCAATTAGCTAATAACGCTGATTATTTAGAAGTCTGTTACATTCTGCTATACGGCGAAGTTCCTACCCGCGCCCAGTATGAGCAATTCCGCAAAACTGTAACCCGCCATACTATGGTGCATGAGCAAATCGCAAGCTTTTTCCACGGTTTCCGTCGCGATGCTCACCCAATGGCAGTAATGTGTGGTGTTGTCGGTGCGCTGGCAGCCTTCTACCATGATTCACTGGACATCAATAACGACGAGCACCGCGAAATCACTGCATTCCGCCTGCTGTCAAAAATGCCGACTCTGGCTTCAATGTGCTACAAGTACTCTATTGGTCAGCCGTTTATCTACCCTCGTAACGATCTGGATTACGCTGAAAACTTCCTGCACATGATGTTTGCAACACCATGTGAAGAATATGAAGTCAGCCCGGTAGTTGCTCGCGCTATGGATAAAATCTTTACCCTGCACGCCGATCATGAGCAGAATGCGTCTACCTCTACCGTACGTCTGGCAGGTTCTTCAGGTGCTAACCCGTTTGCGTGTATTGCAGCTGGTATCGCTTCGCTTTGGGGCCCAGCTCACGGTGGTGCCAATGAAGCCTGTCTGCGCATGCTTGAAGAGATTGGCAGCGTGGAGAATATCCCAGAGTTCATCGAACGCGCCAAAGACAAAGATGATCCGTTCCGTCTGATGGGCTTCGGTCACCGTGTGTATAAGAACTATGACCCACGTGCAACCGTAATGCGTGAAGCTTGTCACGAAGTGCTGCAAGAGCTGAAAATCCAGGATCCACTGCTGGATGTCGCGATGGAGCTGGAACGTATTGCCCTGTCTGATGAGTACTTTGTTGAGAAGAAACTGTACCCGAACGTGGACTTCTACTCAGGTATCATTCTGAAAGCTATCGGTATCCCAATTTCTATGTTTACCGTTATCTTTGCAATGTCTCGTACTATCGGCTGGATCGCACACTGGAATGAAATGCACAGTGATCCAAACAACCGTATCGGTCGTCCGCGTCAGCTGTATACCGGTCATCAGCAACGCGATTTCCAACCGCTTCACGAGCGTGAGTGATTGATTAATAACTTGCTAACATAAAACAAAAAGGTTGAGCTGATGCTCAACCTTTTTTAATTGTTTCATCCGTTTGTTGGGTTACACCGGATTATCAATATCCACAAAGGAGACATCAAAATGATGCTCATCAGCCAGCCATTCACCCAAAGCTTCAACACCGTACCTCTCGGTCGCATGATGTCCCGCACTGAAGAAATGAATTCCCTGCTCCCGCGCCGTATGTACCGTCCGCTCTGACACCTCACCCGTAATATAGGCATCCAGACCCTGTGCAACAGCGAGATCGATAAAATCCTGACCACCGCCGGTACACCAACCCACAGTTTTGATCAGATCAGGACCACTTTCGCCAATATGTAAGGGTTTGCGATTAAGCACCTTCTCAATACGCGCAGCGAGTTGTTCACCAGTAAGCACCGTTGGAAATTCTCCGTAAACTGCAACAGGATGCGGATTGCCAGACTCCAGGCCCCCCAGATGCTTTATGCCTAGTTGATCGGCGAGCTGAGCATTATTTCCCAGTTCCAGATGGACATCCAAAGGCAGATGATAAGCATAAAGATTAATGCCATTCTCGATCAATGCTTTAATTCGTCGGTATTTCATCCCGCGAATTTCCGAAGGTTCATTTTTCCAAAAGTAACCATGATGAACCAGCAAAGCATCGGCTTTCATTTCAATGGCTTGATCGATTAATGCCTGACAAGCAGTCACACCGGTTACAATTTTTTGTACCTCGCAGCGGCCTTCGACTTGCAGTCCATTCGGACAGTAATCTCTGATTAAGTGCGGACTCAGTAATGTATTTAACAATGATTCGAGTTTGAGGTTGTTCATGCTTGCTTCCTTTTGAGCTGTTACTGGTATTTTAACCAACTCGGGAGCAACAGAACCAGCAGGAACGAAAAAGCGGGGGCATAAAGCGAGTAAATAGCGACAAAAAATGCTGCCAAAGGCAGCATTTCATCTGTGATACCAGTAAGCTATTCATTGACGACAGATTCAATATAGCTCTTGTGCACCTTGTTCAGAGTGCTGCAGCCAAACCGGCTTGGTACTGGTTTTCAACCAGACTTTATGCAGATAACTATAAGCACGTGATTTTACAGACGCAGGCATAAATACCATAACCGGAAAACTCAGCACGCCTGCCATCACAACGCAGGTACGGCGCACAATGATTTGTTGAGTAGATAAAGGGGTGAACATGATAGCCTCCTGAGCAACCAACTGGTCATACCTCTACACTTTAGCGTATTTTTGAAATTTTACTACTTTTTATTTTGTATTTTGTTGTTAAAAGCAAGTTAAATCCAGATTAAGACTTAATTTAATGAATAATATCAACGAAAATGTAACAAAAGAACACAGAGATAACATCAGGCATTTTCGCAATGTGCTGAACATGCCGGTGTTGACACAAGGCGTAGACTACCAGGTCAATGATGCGTGGCTGGGCAGGTTCAGAGACAGAGCAATCATCCCGGCGAAAGCGCAGTACGAAGGTAACCAAAGACTCGGTTTTTATTACCAGTGGCTGTGGCAGCAACTCATCAGTCACCACCCCGATTTTGACCTTGTAGGAGAAGAGATACAGTTGCACGAAGCAAAGCGCACGCTGGGGGCCATTGATTTTCTGGTGTTTAATAAACAATCTAAGCAATTAGAACACTGGGAAGTGGCCATTAAGTTTTATCTGGCTTATCAACAGCAATGGCTGGGGCCAAACTCAGCGGATAACCTGGATAATAAAATCAATAAAATGGTTCAGCACCAATTAGCAATGACTCAGCATCAGGCTTACAAAGATCAGTATGCCAGATCGCTGGGTCAGCCTTCCTGTCAGCGACTGATTGTACAGGGGAGACTTTTCGATCACTTCCGGAATGAAGAGTCAGGTTCCGCCTTGCCCATCAATCCTGATGTTAATAAAGGGCTTTGGTGTTTCCAGAGTCAGGCAGAAGAATTATCGTTAAAAATCCTCACCAAGAGAGACTGGCTAACCCCCCCCTGCTATTCATCAATGTCAGCTCTGATGGCATCTTCGGCTATCACGGTTCCGACTCAGGGTATTGCTGATGACAATCAGGTCTGGTTCATTGTTCCTGACCACTGGCCACTACACAACCGAGACAAGCACAAGCATTATCGGCAGCCGGTTTCGTGACCGTTCAGAAGCCAATCAATGGGCAATAAAAAACCCGCAGCAAAGGCTACGGGTTGTCAAACGGAGATGGCTTACAGACCCGCGTTCGAAAAGACGTTACTGACAATCTTCTGCGCTTCATCTTCTATCTGGCGAAGATGCGCTTCGCCTTTGAAGCTTTCACAGTAGATCTTGTAAATCTCTTCAGTACCTGAAGGTCGCGCCGTGAACCAGCCATTCTCAGTGGTAATTTTCAACCCACCGATTGCAGCACCATTACCTGGCGCATGGGTCAGACGGGCTGTAATGGTATCACCAGCCAAGGTGTCAGCCTTCACCATTTCAGGAGACAGTTTGGTCAACACGGCTTTTTGCGCGCTGTTTGCTACGGCCTGCAATCGGCTGTAACAGCACTCACCATGCTTTTCGGTTAAGGTCTGATAATACTGTTGCGGGTTCATACCTGTCACCGCAGTGATTTCTGCCGCTAACAGGCAGAGTAAAATACCGTCTTTGTCGGTTGACCAGGGTGTACCATCCTTGCGCAAAAAGGATGCACCCGCACTTTCTTCACCGCCAAAGCCAAGCTCACCACTGTACAGGCCATCAACAAACCATTTGAAACCCACTGGTACTTCACACAGTTCACGTCCCAGATCAGCCACAACGCGGTCAATGATCGCACTGGAAACCAGTGTTTTGCCCACGGCCACCTTGTCATTCCAGTCAGGTCGATGACGGTACAAATAGTCGATGCAGACCGCAAGGAAATGGTTAGGATTCATCAGACCGTCCGGCGTCACAATCCCGTGACGGTCAAAATCAGGGTCATTACCAAAGGCCAGAGCATAACTGTCTTTATGCGCCAGCAAGCCAGCCATCGCATAAGGTGACGAGCAATCCATCCGCACCACGCCATCTTTATCCAGGCTCATAAAGCGGAACGTCGGATCCACAGACTCATCAACCAGTGTTAGATCCAGGTTATAGTGACGCCCTATCTCGCGCCAGTATTCGATCCCGGATCCACCCAGAGGATCGACCGCCAGCTTCAGCTTAGCTTTTTGAATCGCGGCTATGTCGATGACATTAACAAGATCAGCCACATATGGCTTAACTAAATCCTGCTCCGTCACACATTGGCTGGACAAAGCCTCAGAAACGCTCACCCGCTTCACTGACGCTAAGCCTTCGGCAATCAACTGGTTAGCCCGGTTTTCAATAGCTGTAGTAATTGCCCCTTCAGCCGGCCCACCATGAGGCGGGTTATATTTAATGCCGCCATCCTGCGGAGGATTATGTGAAGGCGTGATCACTATGCCGTCGGCCTTCTCAGCATGACAGAGGTTAAATGTCAGAATGGCATGAGAAATACCCGGCGTGGGTGTGTAACCCTGCTCCGCCTGCAGTACCACATTTACGCCATTGGCCACCAACACTTGCAGGGCAGAAAGCAGCGCCGGTTCAGATAAGGCGTGTGTATCCTTCCCTAAAAACAGCGGTCCGGTAACACCTTGCTCACGGCGAACATCGGCAACAGCCTGAGCGATTGCCCAGATATGATGTTGATTGAAGGTTCCCTTATCGGCACAGCCACGATGGCCTGAGGTACCGAACGCTACACGCTGGGCAACATTGGAATGATCGGGTTCAATCAAAAAATAATTGGCCACAAGAGCCGGAATGTTATGCATGTCTTCTTGCCGGGCTTGCAGCCCGGCACGAGGATGGATCGCCATCAACATATCCTTGTACGTCAATAAAGCCGCATCAGCGACAATTAAATTTCACCGCAAACTTTTTCTACAATATCTTGTGTGAACTGCATTTTTTGCATCAGCTGTTCAATCATCTGACGTTTACGGTCGGTATTTGTATTGGTGATCACCCAAAAAGGCGTTTCAGGAATGGCTTTCGGTTTAGTCGTCTTGCCGCTGTTCAACAGTTTTTCTTCACTGTCAGCGAAATAAATGCGGGTTCGACCTTTAATCGCCGTCGCATCGGTGAAAGCCTGAGGATCGATACGATAGAGCGTAGACAGCACCAGCATAAAACGGCCAATGGCCCTTTCCTGACCAGCAAACTCATCAGAAATCAGCAGCGAGCGCATGGCTTTGACCCTGTCTTCCGACTGTGGCAAGTTGCCTGCATCTTTGCTAACCACAATGCCTTGCGCAGCTTTAGGGCGTGCTGGCATGACAGGTTGACTATTGGAGTCCTCCAGCAATAAACGACGCAGAATATCTGACGCGCTTTCACCAATGTGCCGGGTCTGGCTGGCAATATAACGATATAGCTCTTCGTCTACCTCAATAGTTTTCATCGTAGTGTTCATTATCGTTCCGTTAAAAAATCACCGTGAGATTATAACGTGAAGCGAAGGTATACTCTACGGCAAAGCGTTAACAACAAGAGAAATAGTCTGTGAATCTTCATTATCAAATTCAGGGTCAAGGCCAGACGGTCGTTCTTATTCATGGCTTATTTGGCAGTGCGGACAACCTCGGCCTGCTCGCCAGAGTGCTCAAAGAACAGTATCAAGTCATTAGTCTTGATCTGCGCAACCATGGCCGTTCTCCGCATAGTGAGCACTTCACTTATTCAGAGATGGCACAAGATGTGGTTGATGTGATCAATCAACTCGAGATCCAAGATTTCAGTGTGATTGGTCATTCCATGGGCGGCAAAGTGGCAATGGCAATGACCGAACTGGCTGGAGAGCGGATCGAAAATCTGATTGTGCTCGACATGGCACCAGTAGCTTATCAGGTCCACCGCCACCAAAATGTGTTCGCCGGTCTTAAAGCTGTCAACCAACAAACAGTCACCAGCCGGAAAGAGGCTGAGCAGCTTTTATCGCAGCATGTTATGGAGCCCGGTGTACGCCAGTTCCTGCTCAAGTCTCTGTATAAAGAGCAAGAATCTTTTCAGTGGCGGTTCAATGTCAATGCTCTCATCAATAACTACAGCACCATCATGGGCTGGTCAGCTGTATCGCCCTTCTCTGGCCGAACATTATTCATTAAAGGTCAGGATTCAGAATACATTCTGGCAGAGCACCGCGAACACATTGCCAGCCAGTTCCCGCACGCCAAGGCCCATATGGTAGCGAATACCGGCCACTGGCTTCATGCCGAGAAACCTGACACGGTAAACCGTATCATTCTCAGTTTTTTAGAGAAGGATACACAGCCTAACAATTAACACGCACTGCTCACTGTGCTATAGTGCGCGCCGGATGCAAGTCTGCTCTTGCGAAGGAGAAACAGATGTTATACGAGCACATGGACCTGCTGGAGTCAGTCGGACTTGATTTATTGTTCGCGGCCATCTTCTTTTTCATTGGTATGGCGATCAAAGATGTCCTCAAGCAAGGCAATGTGCCTCCATTTGGTCGAAAAATCGTCTGGCTGGTCTTGTTTTTAGGGTGCTTTGGATTCATATCGAAAGGTGTGATTCAGATGACAATGGAAGGCGTAGGGATAGGATAATATCCGCTAACGCCTGCTAGCTGGCTCAGAAAGCGTAATGAGAAGACTAATTATAAAGGTTTTTCTCCCTTAACTGACGCCAGAGTCATCGACAAATGTTATTATCAGGCATTCAGTCAGCGCTAGAATTAACTGGCAGCCTGTTCAATTTATGTAAATCGCCAGCCTGTCTGTTGGCGGTCAACAACTAAAACACGGGTAATCTCTACTATGGCGAGTGTAGGACTCTTCTTTGGTAGCGACACTGGTAACACAGAAGCCGTCGCTAAAATGATCCAAAAGCAACTGGGTAAAAATCTGGTTGAAGTCAAAGACATTGCTAAAAGCAGCAAAGAAGACATTGAAAATTTCGACCTGTTACTACTGGGTATCCCGACCTGGTATTACGGCGAAGCACAGTGCGATTGGGACGATTTCTTCCCTGAACTGGAAGGCATTGATTTCGAAAACAAGCTGGTCGCTATTTTCGGCTGTGGTGATCAGGAAGATTACGCCGAGTATTTCTGCGACGCCATGGGCACAGTGCGTGACATCGTTGAAGGCCGCGGCGCCATCATCGTTGGCCACTTCCCAACAGAAAGCTATGAGTTTGAAGCATCAAAAGCATTGGTAGACGATGGACATTTTGTTGGGCTGTGTATCGATGAAGACCGTCAGCCTGAGCTGACTGACGAGCGCGTCGAGAAATGGGTTAAGCAAATTTACGAAGAAATGTGTCTGGCCGAGCTGGCTGACTGACTGATCTAACCGCTAGGTTGTTAAAAACGCGCCGAGGCGCGTTTTTTTATTGCTCACTGACACACTCACTCGAACAGTTTTCACCTTCTTCAAGCTCTGCATTCCGGTACTGTGGTTTCTTACGTACATAAAGCACGCGCTTCACTTGGGCAACTACCTCACCTTTGCTATCAGCAACATTGACGACAAATTCAGGAAAATATTTATCTCCGCTGGCAGTGGAGCGTTTTATATCCTCAATACACTGATCTGAGATAGTGAACACCGCTTTCAAATCTGTCTGGCCAGGCTTAAGAAAGTTCACTTCGGCCTGTTTATCCCAGACAAAATACTCTTTCCCGAGGATACCCATCAGCATCAAGGCATAAACAGGGTCGGTCAGTGAAAAAATACTGCCACCATACTGGGTCCTGTTGGCATTCTTATTCCACCATCTCAACTTCAGGCAAATTTCCACATGCCGGAAATCTTCACTGATGTGCAGGATTCGAATGCCAGCCCCCCAGAAAGGTGGCCAGATATTGAGCGCAAATTTTACGATACCGGGCTTATAGAACTTATTCACACCAACGCGTCCTTATGATCTGGTACGATGAGTATAGTATGCCTTTTTAACATTTATATCAGGCGAATAAAAGTCACAACTTTCCTAGACCCATTAAGCATTAAGGTTTATTGTTGTGCTGTCGTCACTTATAATGAACAGATATGAGAAAGACTACCGTAACCTTCCATTTTCCTGTTACGGCTAGCCAAAGGAAACTCGAATGTCAGATAACAACCAAGCACTTAAACAAGCAGGATTAAAAGTCACACTTCCGCGTCTGAAAATTTTGGAAGTACTTCAGAATCCTGAGTGCCAACATATCAGTGCCGAAGATTTATACAAAAAGTTGATCGATATTGGTGAAGAGATTGGCCTGGCCACTGTTTACCGAGTGCTGAACCAATTTGATGATGCAGGAATTGTCACCCGTCACCATTTTGAAGGTGGCAAGTCGGTATTTGAACTGTCTACCCAGCACCACCACGATCATCTGGTTTGCCTGGACTGTGGTAAAGTCATTGAATTCTCTGACGATATTATTGAAGATCGTCAGAAGCAGGTCGCCGAACGCTATAACATACGTCTGACCAACCACAGCCTTTATCTGTATGGTCACTGCACTGCCGGTGATTGTAATAAAGATGAAAGCCTGCACAACGAAAATAAATAATCACGCTTACATCGATAAAAAACCAGCCATATGGCTGGTTTTTTTAGATCAGGCAACAATCAAATCACAATCTGAGTCCATCAGTCTGCAATTTTTGCCCATGAATCACGCAGACCCACAGTTCGGTTGAACACTAAGTGCTCAGCCGATGAATCTTTGTTATCCGCACAGAAATAGCCCATACGTTCAAACTGGAATGCATGCTCAGGCGCAGCTGCTGCCAGGCTCGGCTCGACAAAACCATTCATCACGATCAGTGAATCCGGGTTAATCGTCGAAGCAAAGTCCTCTGCTGCACCCGGGTTAGGTACAGTGAACAAACGATCATACAGGCGAATTTCAGCAGGCAGTGCCTTTTCTGCTGACACCCAGTGAATCACGCCTTTCACTTTGCGGCCATCTTCAGGATTTTTACCCAGCGTATCAGCATCATAGGTACAGAAAATAGTGGTAATCTTACCGTCGGCATCTTTCTCAACCCGCTCGGCTTTAATGACATACGCACCACGTAAGCGTACTTCTTTACCCAAGACTAAACGCTTGTACTTCTTATTGCCTTCTTCACGGAAATCTTCACGTTCAATGTACAGATCACGGCTAAATGGCACTTCACGCTCACCCATTTCGGGTTTATTAGGATGATTACCCACGGTGAGAATTTCCGTATCACCAAAGTTTTCGATCACTAACTTCACCGGATCCAACACGGCCATGGCCCGAGGTGCGTTCTCGTTCAAATCGTCACGGATACACGATTCAAGAGAGCTCATCTCAATGGTATTGTCCTGCTTGGTGACACCAATACGCTGACAAAACTCACGAATAGAAGCAGCCGTAAAGCCACGTCGACGTAAGCCCGAAATTGTCGGCATGCGAGGATCATCCCAGCCTGAAACCAGCTGTTCAGTCACCAGCTGGTTCAGCTTGCGCTTGGACATGACTGTATATTCCAGGTTCAGGCGGCTGAATTCATACTGACGAGGTTGAGACTCAATAGTAATGTTATCCAGCACCCAATCGTACAGACGACGGTTGTCCTGGAATTCCAGGGTACACAGCGAGTGCGTAATACCTTCCAGCGCATCAGAGATACAGTGGGTGAAATCGTACATCGGATAGATGCACCACTTATCACCTGTCTGATGGTGAGTTGCGAAGCGTACGCGGTACAGCACAGGATCACGCATAACCATAAACGGCGATGCCATATCAATCTTGGCCCGAAGCGACATTTTGCCTTCTTCGACTTCGCCATTTTTCATTTTCTCGAACTGCGCCAGATTCTCGGCCACAGGACGGTCACGATAGGGGCTTGGTTTACCCGGCTCAGTCAACGTGCCGCGATACTCACGCATTTCTTCTGGTGTGAGTTCATCAACATACGCCAGGCCTTTGTTGATCAGTTCCAAAGCGTAGCCATACAGCTGATCGAAGTAGTTAGATGAGTAGCAAATCTCACCGCTCCACTCAAAGCCCAGCCAGTTTACGTCTTTCTTAATCGACTCTACGTATTCGATGTCTTCTTTTTCTGGGTTTGTGTCATCAAAACGCAGATTACATTGTCCCTGGTAATCCTGAGCAATACCAAAGTTCAGGCAGATAGACTTCGCATGGCCGATATGCAGGTAACCATTCGGCTCAGGCGGAAAACGTGTGTGGACGCTGGTGTGCTTACCACTGGCTAAATCCGCATCAATAATCTGGCGGATAAAATTGCTTGGACGAGCTTCAGATTCACTCATCAATTACACCTCGTGCGCTAAAAGGATCTTCGAACCTGTTATGATCCACAAATACAGGTCATGACTCAACAATTAGTGTGCATTGAATCATGATTAGGGCAAAAAAAAGCCGACCCTGACGGGCCGGCCTCACTTTCAGTTATCTTTCGCTATCAGATTAACTGTCTATTATGGCAGTTTAACTGCAGACAGGTCTTCTGACGCCGGGATTTTCTTCATCTCACCGGCAACGATCTCAGCCAGTGGGCCAAGAATAACTTGCAGGTTATTTGAACCTAATTTCACAACACCCATAGCACCCAGTGCTTTCAGTGTTTTCTCGTCAGCCAGACTGCTGTCTTTCAGTGTCAGGCGCAGACGAGTGATACAGGCATCAATATTTTCCAGGTTGCCGTGACCACCCAGGGCTTTCAGATATTGTTTTGCCAGCTCACCAGTTTCCTGAGAACCAGAAGCCAGCACTTCATCTGAATCAGTATCTTCACGACCCGGTGTTTTAAGATTGAACTTCACGATAGCGAAACGGAAGATCGCATAGTAAATCGCAAAGAATACCAGGCCCTGAACAATCAGCATGTACCATTGAGTTGCCAGCGGGTTTTTCGATTGCAGTACCATATCAACCATACCGGCAGAGAAACCGAAGCCGGAAATCCACTGCATGCTGGCTGCGATATATACAGAGATACCGGTCAGAACGGCGTGAACCACATACAGTGCTGGCGCCAGGAACATGAAGGCAAATTCCAGAGGCTCAGTAACACCTGTGAAGAATGAAGCGAAGGCAGCGGCAATCATGATAGACGCGACTTTCTCTTTGTTCTCAGGTTTAGCTGTGTGATACATAGCCAGTGCCGCACCAGGCAGACCGAACATCATAATAGGGAAGAAGCCACCCATGTAGATACCTGTCTGACCAGGTACAGCTACACCGTCAGCAATAGACTTAGCGCCACCAAGGAAGTTCGGCAAGTCATTAATACCCGCAACATCGAACCAGAATACTGAGTTCAGTGCATGGTGCAGACCAACAGGGATCAGCAGGCGGTTGAAGAAGGCGTACAGACCCGCACCTACATCACCCAGGCCCTGGATACCTTCACCGAAGTGAACCAGACCGCCGTAGACGTGAGGCCATACGTACATCAGGACAAAGGCCAGGAAGATACCGGCAATGGATGTCAGGATAGGCACCAGACGTTTGCCACTGAAGAAAGCCAGTGCCTTGTGCAGTTCAACCGTTGAGTAACGGTTATACAGCTCAGCCGAGACGATACCTACCAGAATACCGACGAACTGGTTTTCAATTTTACCGAATGCCGCAGGAACAGCACTTGGGTCGATACCCTGAATTTGAGCAACGGCCGCTGGAGAACAAAGAGTGGTGACAACAAGATAGCCAACGAAACCGGAAAGTGCTGCTGCACCATCTTTATCTTTTGACATACCGTATGCGACACCGACAGCAAACAGTACAGACATGTTGTCGATAATCGCGCCACCGGCTTTGATCAGGAAAGCTGCCAGTGCACTGTTGGCACCCCAGCCGTTCGGATCAATCCAGTAACCTATACCCATGAGTATTGCGGCGGCAGGCAACGTGGCGACCGGCACCATCAAAGCCTTACCTACTTTCTGAAAATATCCAAGAATATTCACCCTTAGTTCCCCCTATGGTTTTCTTAGATGCGGTTGAGATAACTTATTTTAGCTACCCGATTAAGTAAGTTGCAGTGTATGCCTTTAATTTCGCCCCGCAAATTAAAACCTTATCATTTGTGATCCTAATCACCAGCATTTGGCGGGTTTGAGCGATTTTGCTAGCCCGGTCATAAAACTTATTTTATTATTCGAAAGAAAGGCGATATACCGCTAAAATTCTCAAGTATTCTTTTCTAGCAACGAGGTGTTACCGTGAGACTTATCCCACTGAACAACGCGAACGAAGTTGGTTTGTGGTCAGCACGCTATATTGTTGATCGTATTAACAAATTTAAACCAACCGCAGACCGTCCATTCGTACTAGGTCTGCCCACCGGCGGTACCCCTCTGACCACCTACAAACGTCTGATTGAGCTTTATAATGCAGGCGAAGTAAGTTTCAGACATGTGGTGACATTCAACATGGATGAGTACGTTGGCCTATCCTCAGACCATCCGGAGTCCTACCGCAGCTTCATGTTTAACAACTTCTTTAACCACATTGATATTCAGGAAGAAAATATCAATCTGCTGAACGGTAACACGGACGATCACCAAGCAGAATGTAAGCGTTATGAAGATAAGATTAAATCATTCGGCAAGATCCATCTATTCATGGGTGGTGTTGGCAACGACGGGCACATTGCGTTTAATGAGCCGGCTTCTTCACTGGCCTCCCGTACACGTATCAAAACCCTGACCGAAGATACCCGCATCGCCAATTCCCGATTCTTTGATGGTGATATAACACAAGTGCCTAAATACGCACTGACTATCGGGGTTGGCACACTGCTGGACGCGGAAGAAGTGATGATACTGGTGACAGGCCATAACAAAGCCCAGGCACTTGAAGCTGCTGTAGAGGGTTGTGTAAACCATTTGTGGACTGTCTCTGCGCTGCAATTGCATCCGAAATCACTGATTGTGTGCGATGCCCCTGCCACACAGGAACTGAAAGTGAAAACCGTTCGCTATTTCCAGGAACTGGAAGCAGAAAACATCAAACACCTTTAACTGATAGGAAGTGTTCATGTACGCGCTGACCAACTGCCGCATTTTTACAGGTAGCGATGTGCTGGATAACCACGCTGTTATTATTGACGGAGTGAACATTCACGCTGTATGTCCTGAGGCAGAGCTACCTGCCGATATGCCCACTCAGGATCTTGACGGAGCAAACCTGTCTCCAGGCTTCATCGACCTTCAGCTTAATGGCTGTGGTGGAGTGATGTTTAATGACGAAATCACTGCAGACACCATACAGACCATGCATCTGGCAAACCTGAAATCAGGTTGTACGAGTTTTTTGCCCACGCTCATCACCTCTTCTGATGAGGATATGAAAGCTGCGATCGCTGCAGCGCGTGATTACGAAAAGCACTACCAACACCAGTCTCTGGGTTTGCATCTGGAAGGCCCCTATCTCAATGTCATGAAGAAAGGCATCCACAGTGTCGAGCATATCCGGCGCTCAGATGAGGCCATGATCGCTACACTTTGCGAGAACGCTGACATCATAACCAAGGTGACACTGGCACCGGAGCAAACCCCGGCAGAGCACATTGAGCGACTCGCAGAGGCTGGCATTGTCGTGTCCGCAGGACACACCAATGCGACCTATGCAGAGGCACGAAAAGGGTTTGCCGCCGGCGTTACTTTTGCCACCCATCTGTTCAATGCCATGACACCCATTGCTGGCCGCGAGCCTGGTATGGTGGGTGCCATCTATGATACGCCTGAGGTATACACAGGTATCATCGCCGATGGCTTTCATGTCGACTACGCCAATATTCGCATAGCCCACAGAATTAAAAAGGAAAAATTAATTCTGGTTACAGATGCAACAGCACCGGCAGGAGCAGACATAGATCACTTTATTTTTGTCGGTAAGAAAGTATATTACCGCGATGGCAAGTGTGTTGATGAAAATGGCACACTCGGCGGTTCAGCCCTGACAATGATTGAAGCTGTTCAAAACAGTGTTGAACATGTAGGTATTGCCCTGGACGAAGCGATTCGCATGGCCACCCTTTACCCTGCCCGTGCCATAGGTATGGATAAGACACTGGGGGCTATCAAAAAAGGCATGGTGGCTAACCTGGCAGTTTTTGATCGTGATTTCCGTGTCCGGGCGACAGTGGTTAACGGAAAATACGAGCAAACATAACTATGAATGGCGGACAAATCGGTAATGTCGACCTGGTAAAACAGCTGAATAGTGCAGCGGTTTACCGACTCATTGACTTGCAAGGCCCAATTTCTCGCATACAAGTGGCAGACGTAAGTCAATTAGCCCCGGCCAGCGTGACCAAAATAACCCGCCAATTGCTGGAACGCGGCCTCATTAAAGAGGTCGCACAGCAGGCTTCAACCGGTGGCCGACGAGCCATCTCGCTGACAACAGAAGCAGCTCCCTTTCACTCTGTCGCTGTCCGTCTGGGCCGCGATTATATCGAACTGACCCTGTACGATTTAGGTGGTAAGAGTCTGGCTGGCACAGCTCATCACTTTCCCTACTCAAATCAACAAGAACTGGTTGATGGCTTACTTGAGCATATCAGGCAGTTTATCGGTGCCAATCAGACCATTCTGAGAGAGCTGATTGCTTTTGGCATTACCCTTCCAGGCCTGATTGACCCGGAAAAAGGCATTGTCGAGTACATGCCCAACATCTCGGTCGACTCTCTGGCTCTTGCAGATATCATTACTGATAAATATGGCGTTTCCTGCTTTGTCGGTAACGATATCCGCGGGCTGGCATTAGCTGAGCATTATTTTGGCGCCAGCCAGGACTGCCGCGACTCCATTCTGGTCAGTGTCCACCGTGGGACAGGAGCAGGCATTATCGTCAATGGCCAGGTATTTCTTGGTTATAACCGCAACGTCGGTGAAATCGGCCATATTCAGATTGACCCACTCGGTGATAAATGCCAGTGCGGTAACTTTGGCTGTCTGGAAACTGTTGCCGCCGATCCGGCGATTATTCGCCATGTTAAAGCGCTCCTGGCACAAGGTTACCCAAGCAGCCTGCAAAAACTCGAAGATGTCACTATGCCTGCTATCTGCGAGGCAGCCAATCAGGGTGATGAGCTGGCAACCCAGGCCTTAGTCAAAGTGGGCTACCAGCTAGGTAAAGCCCTGGCGATGACAATTAACCTGTTCAACCCACAGAAAATCGTTGTGGCAGGGAATATCACCTTAGCCAAGGACATTATCTTTCCCGCAATCCGCCGATGTGTTGAAACCCAATCACTGTCAACCTTCCACCAGTCGTTACCTATCGTTGAGTCTCAACTCTATACGCAGCCGACTATTGGTGCATTTTCCATGATCAAACGTGCCATGTTAAATGGCGTTCTGCTGCAGCGCCTGCTGGAAGATTAATTCTACGCCGGGAACCCCTTCCCGGCTGACCTCTCAAAAACCCTGTTTTTTGTAGGGCATGTATCGCCACAGACATGCCCTGTGCTATATTCCCCCATCAATGCAACTAATTGAAATACCAACGCTTATCAATAGTCTGGAAATCACATTTCATGATGGATCTGATTTACATTATCGCCGCGTTTCTCGCCGGCTATCTGGCACTGCGTGCCAAGCTCCCGCCACTAGTTGGATTTTTATTGGCAGGATTTACTTTAAATTCATTCGGTTACGCCTCCACACCTGTTATTGATACACTCGCTGATCTGGGCGTAACCCTTCTGCTTTTTTGCATCGGGCTAAAGCTTGATGTCAGAACCCTGCTACAAAAAGAGGTGTGGGCCGGCGCCACAATACATAACCTGCTCACTACCCTTATCTTTACGCTGGCACTGTTCGGTTTAAAGCAGCTCGGTTTAGGTATCTTTAGCGAGCTAGAGCTAACACAGCTCGCTTTGCTGGGCTTTGCCCTCTCTTTTTCCAGCACAGTATTTGCCATCAAGGCGCTGCAGGAAAAAGGGGAGCTGAACGCAACCTACGGCACTATCGCCATAGGTATTCTCGTCATGCAGGATATTTTCGCGGTTATATTTCTTACGGCATCAACCGGAAAGCTACCAGAGATCACCGCACTGGCCTTATTCGCATTGCCCCTGCTGCGTCCCTCATTGTTTAAGATTATGGATAAAGCCGGTCATGGTGAAATGCTGGTACTGTACGGCATTTTCCTGGCGCTTGTTGCCGGTGCCGGTTTGTTCACTTTTGTTGGCATGAAAGCCGATCTCGGCGCACTGATAATGGGAATGATGCTGGCGGCCCATCCTAAATCCTCTGAGCTGTCCAAATCACTGTTTAACCTCAAAGAGCTTCTGCTGGTTTTCTTCTTCCTCAACATTGGCCTGGCCGAGCCTGCAACGTGGACAGGCTTCTGGCTCGCGATATTGCTGCTGGCCTTATTGCCGTTAAAAGGTTTACTTTACTACCTGGTTTTCCATTGCTTCCATTTTCGGGTACGTACTTCGCTTCTCGGCACTTTAACACTCTTTAACTACAGCGAATTTGGACTGATTGTCGCAGGGCTCGCCTACAGCCTGGGCTGGTTACCGGGAGATTTTCTTGTCGCTATCGCTATCGCCGTGTCGCTCTCTTTCCTGTTATCAGCGCCGCTGAACAGTTTCAGCCATCGTATCTATATGGAAAGTACCCGCTGGCTTAAAGAATTTGAGCCGGACAAGCTCAACAGCAATGACAGGCTGATTGACTTAGGCAATAAACAGATCCTTATTCTGGGCATGGGTCGAATTGGTACCGGAGCTTATGAAGAAATGATCCGCCGCTTTGGTCCGCAAGTCGTCGGTATTGAAAACCGGGAAGAATCTGTGGAAGAACATGCCAAAGAAGGCCGCCACGTCATTCTCGGTGATGCGACCGACCCAGACTTCTGGGCCCGGGTGGTCTCTCGCCATCAGACGCGGTTAATACTACTGGCCATGCCGCACAGCCAGGCAAATGCGTTCGCTCTCGAGCAAATCAGGCAACTTGGCTATAAAGGAAAGATTGCCGCTATCGCCCGCTACGAAGATGAAGAAGCGACCTTAAGAGAGCTGGGCGTCGATGCCGCTTTTAATATCTATCGTGAAGCTGGCAACGGTTTTGCTCGCCATGTCTGCGAGTCGGTGACTACCGACATCAAATCCTTTTAATTGACCCCAAGATTACTGCACGGCAGCGAAAGTTGCCGTTCAGTATTTGGTCCAAAAACCTCCTGATTTAAGATTTCATTCGGTTAAACTCAATTTAATTAAATAATATTCACCAAAGGTGAGTTTATTACATTGATATGGGATTTTTAGTTGCTTTTGTTTGTTGAATACGCAATTTTAACAATCAGAACGAAACAAAAGCTCAGGGATAAAATAATAAACCCTTTTTTAATCGCTTTGTTTCCCAAGTTTAACTTTATGTTGGAGTAGTCAGTATGTGCTCAGTATTCGGGATTTTAGATATAAAAAGTGACCCATCTGCCCTGCGTGAAACCGCGTTGGCAATGTCAAAGAAAATGCGTCAC
The DNA here is from genome assembly GCF_019204055.1 of Photobacterium sp. WH24. Taxonomy (NCBI): domain Bacteria; kingdom Pseudomonadati; phylum Pseudomonadota; class Gammaproteobacteria; order Vibrionales; family Vibrionaceae; genus Photobacterium; species Photobacterium sp. WH24. The sequence continues at coordinate 222,568 of NZ_JAGSOZ010000004.1, forward strand.
CGTGGTCCAGACTGGTCAGGCATCTATTCGTCAGACAAAGCCATTCTTGTTCATGAGCGTCTGGCCATTGTGGACCTGAACAGCGGCGAGCAGCCACTGTACAACACAGACAAAACCCATGTACTGGCCGTCAATGGCGAAATCTACAACCACAAAGACCTACGTGCTGAACTGGCTGCCGACTACCCGTTTCAGACTGAATCTGACTGCGAAATTATTCTGGCGCTTTACAAAGAGAAAGGCCCTGAATTACTCGACTACCTGAACGGTATCTTCGGATTTATTCTGTATGACGAAGAACAGGATGCTTACCTGATTGGTCGTGACCACATTGGCATCATCCCTCTCTATCATGGTCATGATGAGCACGGCAACTACTATGTAGCGTCAGAAATGAAAGCTTTGGTGCCAGTGTGTAAAACCATCAGCGAATTCCCTCCGGGTCATTACCTGTGGAGCAAGAAAGGCGAACCGGCTCAGGCACCTGTACGCTATTACAAACGCGACTGGATGGAGTATGACGCGGTTCGTGATGCGAAAACAGACAAAGACAAACTGAAAAAAGCGCTGGAAAACGCAGTGAAGCGCCAGCTGATGACAGACGTGCCTTACGGTGTTCTGCTGTCGGGTGGTCTGGATTCCTCGGTGATTTCAGCAATTACCAAGCAGTTTGCCTCCCGCCGTATTGAAGATGACGAAAAATCTGATGCCTGGTGGCCAACACTGCACTCTTTTGCCGTTGGTCTGGAAGGCGCACCGGATCTGAAAGCCGCGAAAAAAGTGGCCGATCATATCGGCACGGTACATCACGAGCTGACTTATACGGTTCAGGAAGGCCTCGACGCGATTCGTGATGTGATTTATCACATTGAGACCTACGATGTCACAACGATTCGCGCCTCCACACCTATGTATCTGATGTCACGCAAAATCCGCGCCATGGGTATCAAAATGGTACTGTCTGGCGAAGGGGCTGATGAAGTCTTCGGGGGTTACCTGTATTTCCACAAAGCGCCTAACACGCAGGAATTCCATGAAGAGACAGTGCGTAAGCTGCTGGCTCTGAACATGTTCGACTGTGCACGTGCCAACAAATCCATGGCGGCCTGGGGGATTGAAGCGCGTGTGCCATTCCTGGATAAAGAGTTCCTGGAAGTCGCTATGAGCATCAACCCGCAGGATAAGATGTGCGGCAACGGCAAAATGGAAAAGCACATTATCCGTGAGTGCTTTGGTGACATGCTGCCTGAATCTGTGGCATGGCGTCAGAAAGAGCAGTTCTCTGACGGTGTTGGTTACAACTGGATCGACACGCTGAAAGAAGTCGCCGCAGAGAAAGTGACGGATCAGCAGCTGGAAACTGCCCGTTTCCGCTTCCCTTACAACACACCAACCTCCAAAGAAGCCTACGTCTATCGTGAAATCTTTGAAGAGTTGTTCCCGCTGGAAGATGCCGCTAAATGTGTGCCGGGTGGCCCGTCTATCGCCTGCTCCAGTGCCAAAGCCATTGAATGGGATGAGAGCTTTAAAAACAGTGCTGACCCATCTGGTCGTGCGGTTGCTGCCGTCCACAACGAAGCCTATCAGAAGGCTTAATTACCGAGCGTTACTCCATCCAAGAGCGCGTCCGCCTTTGCCTGCCTTATCTCCGCACGCAAAGGCAACAAAAAGGGGCCAGGAAGGCCCCTTTCCCCTTTTTATCACCCGCACGTCCCCCGTCAGATCATGTCTGTCCACACTGTATCTGTTACAACGGTGCCCACAAGCTAACAGCGGCATGACGGCCTGATGCGCAGGCAGCAAAGCGCTGAAAAGCTGGATAGCACAAATAAAAAAGGAGCCAAAGGCTCCTTTTTTATTTGTCGATTAACCGTAGAACAGCGTGCTGCGATTATACGTCGTAGGTTGTGGAGGCAGTATCGCCACCAGTGCCCGTCCAGTTAGTATGGAAATACTGACCGCGTGGCTGGTCGATACGCTCATAGGTGTGCGCACCAAAGTAGTCACGCTGTGCCTGAATCATATTTGCCGGCAGACGCGCAGTGGTGTAGCCATCCAGGAAGGTCAGTGCAGATGTCAGACACGGCATTGGCAGACCAATTTCCAGTGACTTAGCTGCCACTTTACGCCATGCTTTCATGCCGTTTTCCAGGATTGCTTTGAAGTATGGATCCGAGCCCAGGAACGCCAGTGAAGGATCCGCTTCAAATGCATCACGAATGTTGCCCAGGAAAGCTGAACGAATGATACAGCCACCGCGCCACATCAGAGCAACGTTACCGTAGTTCAGATTCCAGCCGTTGTCGTCAGACGCCTGACGCATCAGCATAAAGCCTTGTGCATAAGAGATAATCTTAGAGGCCAGCAGTGCGTGACGTACTGCGTCCAGCCACTCTGCTTTGTCGCCTTCAACAGCTTCGACTGTTTTGCCAAACAGCTTCTCTGCCTCTTCACGCTGACCTTTCAGCGAAGACAGGCAGCGGGCAAACACAGATTCAGTGATCAGTGTCAGCGGAATGCCCATGTCCAGCGCATTGATGCCTGTCCATTTACCCGTGCCTTTCTGGCCGGCCGAGTCCATGATTTTCTCAACCAGTGGCTCACCATCTTCATCACGGTAGGCCAGAATATCAGCAGTGATTTCGATCAGGTAGCTGTTCAGCTCAGTCTCATTCCAGTCACGGAACGTCTGTTCCATTTCTTCGTGGGTCATACCCAGACCGGTTTTCATGAAGTGATACGCTTCGCTGATCAGCTGCATATCACCGTATTCGATACCGTTGTGAACCATTTTTACAAAGTGACCGGCACCTGACTCGCCAACCCAGTCGCAGCAAGGCTCGCCCTGCTCAGTTTTAGCCGCAATCGCCTGGAAAATCGGCTTCACGAATGGCCATGCTTCCGCATCGCCGCCAGGCATAATAGAAGGTCCGAAACGTGCGCCTTCTTCACCACCGGAGACACCCGCACCGATGAAACGCAGACCTTTGTCTTTCAGGTAATCCACACGGCGGATGCTGTCTGGGTAGTTAGAGTTACCGCCATCAATAATGATGTCGCCTTTGTCCAGCAGCGGGATCAGTTGCTCGATAAAGCTGTCGACCACATCACCGGCACGTACCATCAGCATGATTTTGCGAGGGGCTTCCAGCTTGTCTACCAGCTCCTGCAGGCTGTAAGCGCCCTGGATCTTAGTGCCTTTAGCCGGGCCATTCAGAAATTCGTCGACTTTGGCAGCTGTACGGTTATGCGCAACGACCTTAAAACCGTGGTCATCCATGTTCAGGATCAGGTTCTGGCCCATAACGGCAAGGCCGATTACACCAATATCACCTTTCATTTATTTATTCTCCAATCGCTAACTTACTGGCTGCTAGTGCATCCAAATACCATTCGGTCTTACCCTGGCGAGCCTGAATTTTGGCGGCCGGGTAAGGCAGGCTATCGGCTGGCTGAGAGTGGATTTCTGCCACAATCTCGGTTTTACCCGCACCGATAACCAGATAAGAAATTCGTTTTGCCGCTTCCAACAGACGGGCTGATTTGCTGACACGCAACTGACCGCTTTGCGGATGAGGCGCAACCAGGCTTAAACCGGGTTCATCATAGTCAGTCTGTCCCGGGAAAAGAGACGCAGTATGACCATCCTCGCCGACACCCAGTAAAATCCAGTCAAAAACAGGTAATCCGTTTTCAGCCGGAATCACCGCTGCCATTTCTTCAGCGAAACGCTTGGCTTCGGCCTGAGGCTGATCTTCACCACGGATGCGGTGGATATTGGCTACCGGGATTGCAACGTGATCAAACAACAGTGCCTGGGCACAACCATAGTTACTTTCTGCATCATCCGGTGCAACGCAACGCTCGTCGCCCCACCAGAAATGCAGATTCTGCCAGTTAACACCTTCGGCATACGGTGCCTGGGCCAAAGCGGCAAACAACTGTTTAGGTGTGCTACCACCTGACAGCGAAATATGCACAGGCTTATCTTGCTGGCTGATAGCCATCATGTCGTCAGCCAGGCTCTTAACCACGGCTTGCGCATCAGCATGAATTTTAAGATCAGTCATAATTATAACTCGCAGTATTCGGTATCAGTCAGGTTTGAACACGGGAAGCGCCACTGGCGATTATCTCTGGCCAGCAGTTCATCGGCTTCTTTCGGCCCCCAGGTACCACAAGCATAACCAAACAGGGCATGCGGATCCTGATTGAATGACAGAATCGGCTGAACATAACGCCAGCAAGCCTCAACCGCATCGCTGCGTGCAAACAAGGTTGAGTCACCGGCCATGGCATCCAGCAGCAAACGCTCGTAGGCTGTCAGCACATTGCTGTCAACCAGTTCGTCGTAACGGAAATCCATCGCCACTTCCTGGGTTTTGAATCCTGCGCCCGGACGTTTCAGAGCAAAGTTCATCAAAATGCCTTCGTCAGGCTGGATACGCAGAACCAGCTTGTTATCGGGCGCATCTTTACCAAATACAGGGTGCGGCGTTTTCTTGAAGTGAATAACCACTTCGGTGACACGCGTTGGCAGACGTTTACCGGTTCGGATGTAAAACGGTACACCGTTCCAGCGCCAGTTATTGATAAAGGCTTTCAGGCCGACATAAGTTTCGGTACGGGAATCTTCAGAAACGCCTGGCTCTTCACGATAACCGGCAAGCTCTTTACCGCGTAATTCAGAGGCTGTGTATTGCCCCAGAACCAGGTTCTTACGCAAATCTTCTTCAGACAGTGGCTGCAGGCTATTGAGCACTTTGGCCACTTCATCACGCATTACGTTGCCATTGATAGCCGATGGCGGCTCCATAGCAACCATGGCCAAAACCTGCAGCAGATGGTTCTGTAGCATGTCGCGAACCGCACCTGCGTTTTCGTAATAGCCACCGCGTTCTTCCACACCCAGGAATTCCGCTGCGGTAATCTCAACGTAGTCTATAAAGTTACGGTTCCACAATGGCTCAAACATACCGTTAGCAAAGCGAAATACCAGCAGGTTCTGAACCGTTTCTTTGCCCAGGTAATGGTCAATACGGAAAATCTGGCTTTCTTTGAAGTGCTTGTGCAGTTTCTTATCCAGTTCCTGAGCGGTTTCCAAATCGTAGCCAAACGGCTTCTCGATGATCAGTCGTTTCCAGCCGGTGCTTTCATCATTCAGACCATGGGCAGCCAGACTGGCCGGGATCACATCATATAAGCTGGGGGGAGTGGCGAGATAGAATAGAGTGTTACGAGGAGCAACAGACTGAGTGGCTTTTTCTTCCAGTCGCTGTTGCAACTTACCATAGTCATCACAATCTAACGTGTTGATGGCCTGATATCCAACATGCTGACAAAATGCAGCCAACTTCTCGGGATCCGTCTTCTCGGTTTTGACCAGAGAAGCCCGGACTTTTTCTCTGTATTCCTCATCACTGTTTGCAGTACGGCTTACGCCAAGGATAGAGAAATCAGAAGGTAGCATCTGATTAACATACAGATGATACAGCGCTGGGATAAGCTTACGATACGTTAAATCGCCTGAGGCACCAAAAATAACAATATCGCTGTTTTCAGGTATGACCATGTTCTTTATCTTTCCCTAACAGGTATACAAGTTTGACGGGTCTAATTCCGGCAAAGCATAACATTCAGAACGACAATGTGCTGATGTCCTGGCCTCTCAATTTGATAGGTTATACCTATCAGAAAGTGGGGTTCCCCAAGATGGAGCACACTATATCTGCATTTGTCACAAAGTTACATCCCGCTAATTCTATCAACTGACATAAAAACTGAAACATGAAGGCCGGATAAAATATCTCGCTGCCCGCCCATTTTCAGGTAGCCACCTTAGCTTTGTCGAATGACTTGAGCTGAAATTACATGAAAAGCATAAAAAAACGCCGCGAAGTTGAGCAAAAATCAAAATCTAAATATTTTACCTTCTGAAAAAAAATCATGGCAAGCAGGCCAATACTGCACACTTTTCGCGTCGCGTCTTTAGTGCAAAATCATCCTCACCGGCCAGTTTTCATCACGATATGCTGAGCGCCTTATTTGGTAGGCTTTCTGAAAGTAATTAACAAAACCTATCAAACGAAATCGTTTGCCTGAATATAACCGTGACTCTGAACCCAGAATCATGCCGATCTTACCAAGGCTGAAAAACAAAAAACCGCCAAAATGGCGGTTTTTTACAAACATGAAAGCCTGTGCTTTTCATCGGAATCGGGGATATCAACGTTCCCAATACGCCTCTTCCAGACTGTCTTCCCGCTCGGGTAACCCTCGTGACAAACGCGGAGAGTGCTGAGCCAGCACTTCGTAACTGACGCGATTCGAATACAGGCAGATTTGAGAAAACGATGAATAGGCCAGGAAATCGTAGCTGTGCTTACTGGATTTCGGCACGTTTTCTTTATGGTAACGGTTCGCTGCCATATCGTGCAGTAGCGCGGACAGTGCGCCGTCCCCGGCACCATTGGTATTTTTAATGCGCTCCGGCCCACCCATATAAGGGGCAATGTGCGAATAAACCCGAAGAGGCGTTTCGCAATCGGCTTTGGTCATCGGACGACTAAACTCGTAGCGGTTAAACTCAGGAATCTCACCAGGCAGCAGCGGCAGACTGGTCGTTCGCTTAGTGCTCTCTTCCGTATAACCTGCTGTGTACAAACCTACAGGACCCGCGGTACACAACACAAAATCAACCCAATCCAGGGCTTTATCAGAAGCCAGTAATGGATCGGAAAATCCTGTCAGTGCTTCGGCTTCGTCTTCATTCATAGCAACAACCGTGACATGCTCACGCAGGAAATCGCGCCACCATTGCGGATCATCCGCAATCACAAACTTGGTACCCAATGTCAGTACAACCGGCACATCGTATTTCTTGGCATACTGAATGGCACGCATGGTGGCTTCCGGCATTGGATCGCCCTCTTTGCAACGCACCAGGTATGCCGTCAGCACCAGCGCAGAAGCACGCTCAAAGATCGACTCCGGAATGCTGTCTGGTTCCAGCTGGTTCATCCGGCCTTCGTTAATGGCAAACGTCCGCTCACCATCAGGCGTGATCAAGGCGAAGCAGCGGCCAATCGGCCCGTTCACCGGCTGAAGGTTATTCAGATCCATACGGCTGGATGTATTGACCAGGTACCGGTATGCATAACTGCCAATCTGGATATCCTGGCTCATCACGCCCAGAAGCACGGATTTATCATCCGCCAGTACCGAATAGTTGTGCAGCGTATTTCCTATCGTTCCACCCGCGAACTCATGACGAATCAGGTCTTTTTCTTTCAATTCACGATAAAGTGCTTCTGCTGCCTCTTCGGCGATAACCAAAGAGTGTCCTTTGCTCAGCGCATAGCGACTCAGAAACTCATCATCGACACACGCTTCAATATCCACCAGCGTTTGGTCTATGCCAACGACATGCGTACGCGCAAGCGGTTTGCTGCTGGCCTGAGTCAGAAGCGGATCTCGGGCATGGACGGGAAAATAGTGTTTTGATTTACGTTGACCAGGAAATTTCATGATATCGCGCTGCCGGGTAGAAAAAACTTGCGGATGATATCACAAAATATAGTTCAGTGAAGAAATGGCCCAAACAATAAGTGCGAGCCAGATCATGATATATGTAGAAGTTAAGAAAAGGTTACCAGCCCTGGGTATGCTGCCGGATCAGGGTTTCCATCATAGCAATATGGGTGCTGTTATCATTGAGGCAGGGGATCAGGTTGAAGGTTTCACCTCCGGCATTGATAAAGGCATCTTTACAGCCCTCTGCGATTTCTTCGATGGTTTCCAGACAATCGACTGAAAACGCAGGACAAATCACATCCAGCCGTTTAACCCCTTTTTTTGCCAGTTCAATAATCGTTGGCTCGGTATAGGGCTTCAGCCATTCTTCACGACCAAAAATTGACTGATAGCTCATGCTCATCTTTTCTCTTGGCATCGCCAGCGCTTCCGCCAGAAGTGCCGTTGTCTGGTTACAGTGCTCGGGATAAGGATCGCCCAGATCAGCGTAACGTTTTGGAATTCCATGGTACGAGCACAACAAGTAGTCAGGCTCTCCATGCTCGGCCCAGACATTAGTGACCGATTCAGCAAGCGCCGAAATATAGCCAGGGTGGTCCTGGTACTGATTGATAAACCTGAGCTCTGGCAGATAATCTGTTTGTTGAAGGCTGCGCGCCACTTTATCAAACACAGCAGCGGTAGTCGTGCGCGAATACTGTGGATAGAGCGGTAAGACAATCACCTTTCGGCAACCCTGATCATTGAGCATCGACAAGGCTGACTGAATACTGGGGTTACCGTACGTCATACCGAGTGCAACCGGTATGTTCAGCCTTTCTTCCAGCGCGTCGCGTTGTCGCTGCGAATAGACCATCAGCGGCGAGCCTTCCTCAAGCCAAATCGACTGATACAGTTTCGCAACCTTAGGAGAACGGATAGGAAGAATTGCCCCGTACAACGCCGGTCGCCATAGCCATTTAGACAGATCGACAACACGGGGGTCACTCAAAAATTCACCCAGAAAACGCTTTACAGCCGCTGGGGTTGCTTCATCCGGTGTACCCAGATTGACCAAGAGTACGCCAATGCCTTTATTCTCCATCATCACCTGCAGTTCATCTTGTTATTCAATGACAGTGATAGTGTACCATTAAGCGGTTGATTTGCCCTGGGTATCGCAGTCTTCAGCATAAAAAAAGCGGAAGGCTGTTAACCTCCCGCTTTTTGACCATACAGTCTGCTAACCCGATTCGGTTAATCGCATTGACTGTGGAACATCACTGATATTCGATTAAGCTAAAGCTTTTGCCAGCTCTGCACTGACATCAGCCACTGGCTGTGTACCATCAATTTTGATGTAGGTAGTGTTGCCAGCATCTGCTTCTTTGCTGTAATAGCTGATCAGCGGAGCAGTTTGATTATGGTATACACCCAGACGTGCACGAACTGTTTCTTCTTTGTCATCTTCACGGATAACCAGTTCTTCGCCAGTGACGTCATCTTTACCTTCCACTTTCGGCGGATTGTAAACGGCATGATAAGTACGGCCTGACGCCAAATGTACACGGCGGCCCGCCATACGTTCGACAATTACGCTGTCTGGAACGTCAAATTCAATGACGTAATCCACTGCCACGCCAACTTCTTTCAGGCCATCAGCCTGAGGAATAGTGCGTGGGAAACCGTCCAGCAGGAAGCCTTTTGCACAGTCGTCTTCAGCAATACGCTCTTTGACCAGACCCAGAATAATATCGTCAGACACCAACTGACCTGCGTCAATCACGGCTTTCGCTTGTTTACCCAGCTCAGTACCCGCTTTGATTGCCGCACGCAGCATATCACCCGTCGAAATCTGAGGAATACCAAATTTCTCCATGATGAATTGTGCCTGTGTGCCTTTACCTGCACCTGGAGCGCCCAGAAGAATGATGCGCATCTTGATCCCCTTTTCTAGTAATTAGCCGGAGTTTTTGGAAAGTCAGAAAAATACACTGATTAGACCATACTCGCAAGTCCGCGTCTCTGGAAGCTAAACGATTACATTCTTTATCAGCATACTCTTTGAAGCAAAACGGGCGCAGATTGCCTCTGCGCCCGTGGTTTATTATGGCTGCGCCAACAGTTTATTGACTGCCGCCAGGAACTGGGATGGATCTTCCATCGAACCCCGTTCAGCAAGCATCGCCTGCCCCAGTAACATCTCAACCCAGCGGCCAAATGCATCTTCGTCTGCTTCATCGGCCATACGATTCACTACCGGGTGTTTCGGATTCAGCTCAAAAATGTACTTCACTTCCGGCGCTTCGTGACCAGCCGCAGCCAGCAGTTTCGCCATCTGTGTTCCCATTTCATTTTCATCCGTCACCACCACAGCCGGTGTATCCTGCAGCTTGAACGTTGCCCGGACATCTTGCACACGATCACCCAAATAGGCTTTGGTGCGCTCGATAACCGAAGCAAATTCTTCTTTTGTCTGCTGCTGCGCTTCTTTCTCTTCTTCGTTTTCAAACTTAGAAAGATCCAGACCAGCCTTGGTAATTGACTGGAACGGCTTACCGTCAAATTCCGGCAGATGACCCATCAGCCATTCATCAATGCGGTCGTACATAAGCACCACTTCCAGGCCTTTGGCACGGAACTGCTCCAGGTGCGGGCTGTTTTTCGCCGCCTTGAAACTGTCTGCGGTAATATAATAAATCTTTTCCTGACCTTCTTTCATCCGGCTGACGTAATCTGCCAGAGAAACGCTTTGTTCAGACGTATCGTTATGGGTTGAACTGAAACGCAGCAACCCGGCAATTTTCTCGCGGTTGGCAAAATCTTCCGCCACACCTTCTTTCAGCACTTGGCCGAACTCTTGCCAGAACGATGCATACTCATCTTTCTTCGCCAGTTTTTCCAGCATGGACAAGGCACGCTTGGTACAGGCTTTGCGCAGCGCCTGAGTCACCTTGTTGTCCTGCAGAATTTCACGGGACACATTTAACGGCAGATCATTCGAGTCAATCAGACCGCGCATAAAGCGCAGGTACATCGGCATGAACTGCTCGGCATCGTCCATGATAAACACACGCTGAACATACAGTTTCAGGCCGTGCTTGCTGTCGCGGTTATACAGGTCAAACGGCGCTTTGGACGGAATATACAGCAGACTGGTGTAGTCTTGCTGGCCTTCCACACGGTTATGGCTCCAGCTCAGTGGCTCAGCAAAGTCATGGGAGACGTGTTTGTAGAATTCTTTGTACTCATCATCTGAAATATCAGATTTACTGCGGGTCCATAACGCCTGTGCTTTATTGACCTGCTCCCACTTTTTACCGGTCTCCTTGCCTTCCTCATCGTGCTCAGCCGTTTCCATCAGCACAGGAATGCCAATGTGGTCTGAATATTTACTGATGATATTGCGCAGGCGGTACTCGCTGAGGAATTCTTTTTCTTCTTCACGCAAATGAAGAATGATCTCGGTACCACGGCCCGTTTTCTCGATATCCTCAACCGTATAGTCGCCTTCACCGGTTGAGTGCCAGCTTACCGCCTGCTCGACGGCCGCACCGGCGGCACGGGTATTGACAGTCACTGCATCGGCAACAATAAACGAAGAATAGAAGCCGACGCCAAACTGACCAATCAACTGAGAATCTTTGCTCTGATCTTCACTCAGCTTCGAGAAAAAGTCTTTAGTACCGGACTTGGCAATAGTCCCCAGGTGCTCGATCACCTCATCGCGGGTCATACCGATACCATTGTCACTGATAGTGACAGTGCCCGCTTTTTCATCAAACGACAAACGCACTGCCAGCTCGCCATCATTTTCATACAGCTCAGGAGCTGAAAGGGCACGAAACCTCAGTTTGTCAGCCGCATCAGAAGCATTGGAAATCAGCTCCCGTAAAAATATCTCTTTATTTGAGTACAATGAGTGGATCATTAAATGAAGCAATTGCTTCACTTCTGACTGAAAACCACGTGTTTCTTTATTTTTCTCTAAAGTTTGCTCGCTCATTTGAACTCCGTAATCCAGGTTTACCTCATTACTGATACCTAGATATGGTCAGTTCAACTTAAATCAAGCCTTAGCGTGAAAAAATCTAAGATTGCCCTCAAGTCAGCATCTTAGCTATTCAATGAACGGTCGGACGACTATGATATACGAGTCACAAGTCACCAAAAGGCTGGTAATGGATCATACGCATTGTAAATTTCTGATTGGCAACAGATTTACTTTCTCCCCCCAACACAACAGCCTGGCTGACAATCTTCAGCCGGAAGAAACCATTTATTTAGGTATCAATGAAAGCCGGGCATTGCATTTGCTGCTGGATGAACCGGGCACCATAATCTCCCGTCAGCGTATGCATGATTTTATCTGGCGCGAGCAAGGGTTTGAGGTGGATGACTCGAGCCTGACTCAATCGATTTCAACCTTGCGTAAGTACCTGCAGGACTCAACCCGCTCGCCAGCCTTTATCAAGACGATACCCAAGCGCGGTTATCAGATGATAGCCAGTGTCGATCGTATTGACGCAGCCCCTGCCCCTCCAGCCGATATCCCCAATGGTGTACAGACTGATAACAATGATGGCTTCATTGATTCGCCCAAACCATTTCCGGTATCTGCAAGCCTGGCTGAGGATACACCTGACACAACGTGTATACAGCCAGCGACACAGATAACGCACGCCCCGGCAACACGCCGGTTTTTCCAGCCCAGGTACATGATCAGCGCCCTGGCAACCTTCATACTGTGTATTGTATTACCGCTCTGGGCATACCTGGCACCGCCACCTTCATCGAGCGCCTTCTATAAAGCCTTTATGATCAATGATATTCCCGTGCTGATTCCCAGTGAGGTAGAGGTTACCGGGAAATGGCGTCCACTCATCAGGCAATGTGTCTCCGCCCAGATGCTGAACAATGACAACAAGCCGTCAGCAGCACCGACCAAAATCATTGTCACAGGCGGGGCGCATAATCAGCTGTGGATTAATCTGATTTATACGCGGGCTGATTACCGGAAAAATATGACACTGACGATAGTGACACTTGACAGAGAAAGGGATCTGCCATGTTCAGTACACTAACCCAGCCGGGCAAAACGCACAGATATTACTTGTTCATCATCATTGCATTAACAAGCCTGGTGACCCTGGGCAGCCTTTACTATTTCTTCAGCAGTGACCATAAGATTTCCCGTTTTCTTACTTCGCATAACTGGCAGTCTTACGCGGTCACAGATGTGGCTTCAACAGAGGTGCCCGGGCTCGAAATTCTTAAAAAGGTCATTGAAACCAGCCATATTGTCTATATGCCTAACCAGTCATATTCCCGGGTAACCCGGGTGACTCTGATTAATGAGGAGCAGGGCCAGCTTCACCTGACGATTACTGAATATGGCCGGTGGGAAGTCAGTGGTGGTTATCTGCAGATTCGGCCGACGCACTTTAATGAGCTGAAAACAGGTAATGAAAGCGCATTCAGCAACAAGCAGATTACCGCTATCAACCAGTATTTTCAGCTCAATGCGGAACAAAGTAACCGGATTGATATCATGAGTGAAAAAGCCGTGCTGTTAACCGGACTGAATACCCGCTCTCAGGTGCTGAACGCCAACCTTTAACGAAAAAAACCGACGGTAATCGTCGGTTATTCATAACAGGTCAAGAATATGGCAAAGCGGCTTTAATACAGTTTCTGCCGGCCTGCCAGAGAATGCGACAGTGTTGTCCCATCCACCAGCTCCAGCTCACCACCCACAGGTACACCATGTGCAATCCGGGTCGCAGGTACCTGATAAGCCTGACAAAGCTCGGCAATGAAATGCGCAGTAGCCTCACCTTCAACCGTGGGATTGGTGGCCAGGATCAGCTCGGCAATGTGTTCATTTTGCAAACGGTATTCCAGCACATCTAACCCGATATCGCTCGGACCGATGCCATCTAATGGCGACAGGTGTCCCATCAGCACAAAATATCGGCCTGAAAACTGACCTGTCGCTTCAACGGCCATAATATCTGCCGGACTTTCCACCACACAAATCTGGCCATTTTCCAGACGACGGGGATTTTCGCAGATAGCACACACGTCTTCTTCAGTGAAGGTACGGCAATCGCGGCAATGGCCTATTTCGGTCATGGCTTTTCCCAGCACATCAGCCAACTGCAACCCACCCTGACGGTTGCGTTGCAACAGGCTGAAAGCCATACGCTGCGCTGATTTTGGCCCAACACCGGGCAGGCAGCGCAGCGCGTCCATCAACTGCTCAAGTAACGGACTGGTACGCATTGATTAGAATGGCATCTTGAAGCCAGCAGGCAAGTTCATGCCGCCGGTAACACTGGCCATTTTTTCTTTCTGCGCTTCTTCAATACGACGTGCCGCATCGTTAAAAGCAGCCGCAATCAGATCTTCCAGCATTTCTTTATCGTCTTCCATCAAGCTGTCATCCAGCTCAACACGACGAACGCTGTGACCGCCGGTCAGGGTCACTTTTACCATGCCGGCACCCGCTTCACCTGTCACTTCCATGTTGGCGATTTCTTCCTGCATTTGCTGCATACGCTCTTGCATCTGCTGCGCCTGCTTCATCATGTTCGCCATACCACCTTTACCAAACATATCTTCTCTCTCTATCGGTCTGGTTAATTTATAAGGGTCTTACGCTCTCTTCATCAAGTACAGCACTGAATCGCTGACAGATGAAAGTCACGTGAGGATCCTGCTGCAGACTTGTCTTAGCCTGATCCAGTTTCTGTTGATAAATGTATTCCCGCCATTCCAGGGGAGTACGTCCATTATCACCAGGCTTGATGTGTAATTCTATCTCTTGTCCCAGTATCTCAGCCAGTGCTGTGCTTAACTGAGCCCTGGCTTTTTGTGTATCCAGATGCTGCTGAGACGGACGCAGATACAAAGTCAGGTCACTACCCTGCTGCTCCATCGCAGAATTTAATGCTAATTGCTGTACCAAACGATCGGTATTTAACCGGGTCACCAGTTCTGACCAACTATCCTGCTTTGCCGCTTCACTGACAAGCAGTTCCGCCATTTCAGGTGTTTTTTCGTGCTCCAGCGCTTGCTTCAGATCAGTGGGCGCGATCGCCTCCGGCAATTGCGTGTCAGGCTCGGGCTGACTCGTCGGCTGCCACTGATAATCCTCAGCTTTGGCTGGCTCAACTGGCTGTTGCTGAGCGACCGGCGACACGTGATTTGCGCCTGCTGGCTGAGAACGGCGACCAGCATGCTGGCTCGTGATCCGTTCCAGCACACTGGAAGCAGGTTTCTTCACCGACGCCGGCTCAGTCTTTTTTGGCTCGACAGGTTCCTGGCCTCGCCGACTCTGGCTACGCAAGCGATTTCTTGCCGCCAGTAGCCCGGACGCCGGTGATGCAGCCTGTGTCATTGCCGCAGGCTGAGGTGCCGTTTGCGGCTCAGGAGCATGATCAGGCGCCATTGCTGGCTCACGAACTGATGCAGGATCGTGAACTGTTGCTGGCTCGGAAGCCGCTACAGGCTGCGAAGGTGAGTCACCTTCAGATACAGGCCTTACCGCTTCTGACTGCACTGCCGGTCGAACCGCTGAAGTGTCCGGAGGTGCAGTTCTTGGCTGAGATGCAGCCGGACGACCAGCTGGTACTGATGCCGGTACAGGAACCGCCTGAGGAGTTAATGCGCCCGCCGCGACAGGACGGAATGCCAGCATACGCAACAGCACCATTTCCAGTCCTGTACGGCCATCCGGTGCCAAAGGTAAATCCTGCCGGCCCTGCAATGCGATCTGGTAGTGCAGCTGCACATCCTGCGGCGACATTGATTTGGCCAGCAGAACGATTCTGTCGGCATCAGGTGCGGACAGATCCAGCGCGGCAGGTAACACCTGATACATAGCCACACGATGAAGCTGCGCGGCTAATTCACTCAGCAGGCTATCCCACTCCACACCAACAGTGGCCAGCTCTGCCAGGCAAGCCATTGCAGGCTCGACCTGGCCCTGAGCCATTGCTTCCAGCAAATACAGCGCCTGCTCTGTATTGAGCGTACCGAGCATAGCCGCAACTGAGTCTGACTGTACCTGGCCGTTACCCAGAGCAATCGCCTGATCGGTGAGGCTGAGTGCATCTCGCATGCTGCCTTCTGCAGCACGTGCCAGCAGACTCAGCGCTTTGCTGTCGAAGGTGACACTTTCTTCGGTCAGGACATGGCTCAGCTGTTGCTGTATCTGGGCATTATCCAGATGTTTGAGGTGAAACTGCAGGCAACGGGACAGAATCGTCGCAGGCAGTTTTTGAGGATCTGTGGTCGCCAGAATGAATTTTACGTGCTCTGGCGGCTCTTCCAGCGTTTTCAGCAAGGCGTTAAAACTGTGACGAGACAGCATATGCACTTCATCGATCAAATAGATCTTGAAGCGCCCTCGCGCCGGTTTGTACTGTACGTTATCCAGCAGTTCCCGGGTATCTTCGACCTTTGTTCTGGAGGCGGCATCTATTTCCAGCAGATCAACAAAACGTCCCTGCTCAATTTCCAGACAAGTATGGCACTTGCCACAGGGGGATGCTGTGATGCCCTGTTCACAGTTGAGCCCTTTGGCAAACAGGCGGGCAATGGTTGTTTTCCCCACGCCACGGGTACCACTGAACAGGTAAGCATGATGAAGTCGGTTATGTGTCAGCGCATTGGTCAGGGCTGTCAGGACATGGGATTGGCCTACCACATCATCAAAACGATGCGGCCGCCATTTCCGAGCCAGAACCTGGTAACTCATGGTGATAAATCCTACAGAATCCGATCAATCAGTGACGGTGATCCGCCAGACTGAATCCAGTCGACCATGCTAGCACAGGGAGTGAAAAGGCGCGAGAGAACTCAAGGGGATGTTTCCTTTCCAGATTGTTACTGACAACATTTTAACCTGAAAATCCACATCCCCCAGATTTAAACAGAACGGGTCAATCAATGACCGTCAAAATCGCAGATACTAAAGACATTGAGGCCAATATTACGCAACCGCTGCTGACCACCAATCTCAGGCAGGTTAATGACAAAAGCCGCATCTTCCACAATACCGCCCAAACGGCGAACCAGTTTCGTGGTAGCTTCAATGGTGCCGCCGGTTGCCAGCAGATCATCGACCAGCAATACTTTATCGCCTTCAACAATGGCATCTACATGGATTTCCAGCGTGTCCTGGCCATATTCAAGCTCATAACTTTCGCTGATCACATTGCGCGGTAATTTACCCGGCTTGCGTACCGGCACAAAACCGACACCCAGCGCCAGCGCCAGCGGGGCACCAAACAGAAACCCCCGAGCCTCGGTCCCAACGACCTTTGTTATCCCTTTGTCACTGAACTGCTGAAGCAAAACTTGCATCGTTGCACCATACGCGGCCGGGTCTTCCATCAGGCTGGTAACATCGCGAAACAGTATGCCTGGCTTAGGATAATCCGGAATCGTTTTGATGCTGTTTTTGATCAAACTGAAATCGTCTTGGACAAGGGTATCTTGGCTCATAGTCTTTTCCACCGGCTGCATAATTACAGCAGTTTGTTTAGGTATTTGACGCCTGTTATCAGGCAGTTTAGGCGCAAATAGTAGTGATTTTTACGGTAAGGGGCAACTTTCACTCTGAAATGTAAGAGCTCACAGGGGTTAACGGCTTTCACCACGTCCGGAACATTGCGTTTCCCTGACAGGTAAACGGTTAAACCAAATCAGCAGAACGATAGCAATTACAAACAGTAAAACTTTGACCCAATAGACAGGCACGATGAAGATAGATAAAGCAAAACTGAGGGTTATGGTCAGATTGGCACGCCGTTTGACTGCCCGGCTGATGGCATGATGCTGATGCCAGTTATCCAGTACGGGACCCAGCTTAGGATGACTGTGTAACCAGGCGTGTATTCTGGGGGAGCCACGCATGAAACAGGCGCTGGCTAACAATAAAAAGACAGTGGTAGGTAAAAGAGGAAGGAAAATGCCCAACACGCCTAAGATTACGAAACACCAGCCGGAAACCAGCAACAGGGTTCGCCAGATCAGTTGTTTCACATTCCCTCTCTTTTACTTTCAGCCTGTTTCAGGCTTTCCGCTACTGACGGATTAATTGCTCAGAATACCCAGCCAGGTCAGGCTTGCAGGTAATGTCGGCAGCAGCATAGCAATCAGAAAACCGATAAAGTAATTAAGATTATACGGTTCTTTGAAATCATGTTCCATTGTATCTTCCTTTTCCAAAATTTAACGTACTGAAAAATAGAAAAAAGTGGCAAAGTGGCCACATAAAAACAGCAAGGAACTATAAAGCATTCTATTGACAACAAAAACCGACAAAAAGAAGGGTTATTCTGCTGTTGCTTTGACATAAGTCAGTATTGGCGTGACGTTTAGGCATACACTGTGACTCAGTTTACCTAGGAGTCTCTCTATGAATAGTGATTACCTGCAACAGCAGTCCACTCGACTGGAGCAAGAATATGAGGCACTTTCAGTGGAACTCTATTCAGCGCTGAATGCTATTCGTGCTGACAGCACAGAAAAAAAACAGCCCGAAAAAACCATCAATGAATTGCTGACGCTGGCAACGCATAGCACCGAACCGGCACTGGGACGCAAAGCACGGCGCCTGGAAGCCATTGATGCCGCATTATGTGCAATACGGTTAGATTTGTACGGCATTTGTACCGACTGCGAAGAACCGATTGATACAGCCACCCTTGAGCAGGATCCCGCGCAGCCCCGCTGCCATCAGTGCCAGTCACACAGTAAATACCACCATCAGCGCTCATAACCTGCCCCCTCACCTGATAGTGGTATTGTCCCTAGCGTTTCGCCTTTATGGCTGGTTAGCCATCCATGCCTTGAAGGCGGCTTTCTCTTCGGGTTTCGCTTTGCTGTACCACAACTTAAGCTGCGCCAGCGAATCACCGGTAATTTCCACTTTGCCATCTTGCCCGACTGCCACAGCCGCTTGCTGCAAATCAACGGCATAACCCTGCTCAAAGGTGATAGCGTGCTGCCGGTTGTACTCAGACACCAAGGCTTCCATATCACTGAATGCCGCGACGCCATCGCCCTGCAATTCAACAAAAGGTAAAACACGCTTGCTGCCATCGGCCATCACCAGCGTCCATTCCGGGCCGCGTTGGAAATAAGCCTGAGCCTGACTGAGAGCAACCATGGCAGGCAGTTCAATACGGGCATCCTGCGCCGGCATAGTTAATTCAAATAAATAAGGCCGGGTAGTATAAATGGTGTTCTTGCTGCCATTTTTCAGTTCGGCATCGTAGCGCAAGACTACCTGATGCTTACCCGCAGGCAGCTCTACCTCTGTCGCGCGTGACCACAGCGATGTGCTCACTTCTTTACCATCTACCACCAACAACTCAATACCATTGCTTACCGACAGGGTTGCTGCCTGCACATGCGTCGCCAGCAGCGATGCAAATAAAATAATTTTTTTCATAGCCAATCAGTCTTGTTGTGTTGTCAACCAAAACAAAAAGCCGCCCAAACGGCGGCTTTTGCAATATCTGTTGTATCAGGTAAGAACCGTTCTTAGAACAGTACTTCCATACCCGCTACGTAGCCCAGATCATAGTCAGTGTTGTCACCGTCAGCCCAACCCAGCTCTGCGTACAGCTTCACGTTGCTGTGCAGCTGGTGAGTTACGTTTGCGTAAACGTTGTTGGTTTCATCAGCTTCAGCATAGACATAACCCAGGGCAAAAGTGTTTTTACCCATGGTGTATGAACCAGCGGCTTCAATCAAATCAGAATCAGCGTTGTTTACTTCGACATTACCAAAAGAGGCTGCCAGAGCAACAGCACCGAATACATATTCAGCTTCGATGTTGTAACCGTCAACTTCGTTACCAACTGCGCCTACATCATCAGAGGTGTAGTAGTAACCACGTACGTCCAGACCGGCGAAACGCGCACCCAAGCGTGCATCAGTGATGCCACCGTTGTCGTCTTTGTTAATGTCGTGAGAAGCGCCGAAGTAGAACTGGCCGTTGTCGTAAACATACTTAACAACTTCACTGCCCTGAGTTTTACCCAGATCCAGTTGCTCCAGACCCATTTCGTAGTCTTTACCGATACCTGCGTCATCAGAGATCAGGAACTGACGACCGAAAGTCAGCGTACCAAAGTCAGCGCCCTGGAAACCAGCATACAACTCGTCATTGAAGAAATCATCAGGCTTGCCGTTACCTCGACCTTTATCATCAGTGTTAGACAGGTCAAAGCTCAGACCGGCAACCACGTTCAGGTTGTTGTTAACCGGGATAGTGGTGTTCAGTGTAATGTCACCATCATCCAGACGGATAGTTGGATCTTCATCAGAACCTTTTGCCGCGATGTCTTGGATGAACTGAACTTCAGCAGAACCAGACAAGTCGACGATAACGCCGTCTTGGTCCAGCAGGTTTACAGAAGCGTTTGCAGAGCCTGCAGCCAGTACAGAGAGTGCAATTAGCGTTTTTTTCATGATATCCACTGCCTTTTCTTATGGATGGAATTCCTATTTCCAGAATCCCTATTGTTTTTTTATATCCCTTCCCGGCAGCCTGTGTTCGGTTCAGAAAACCTGACCATACAAAACCATGCCGGGATGGCGTAACTTGCGGAACTCATCCTGACAGAGAAATTATTACCATGTCAAATTCTCACTGTGTAACAACAAATTTTTCATACACCCTTAATTTTCAATTACTTAAGATATTTATTTAGCAGAAATTTAACAAAGATACACTTAGCACACGCAATTTAATGGTTACTTAATAGAATCAAATAAAAGAATTTATAGCCACAAAAGTATTTAAATACACATAAATGCAGAATATTACACCTTAAAACCCACAACTTTAAGGTGATTGAATCAATCAAGTAGTTAACAGCACACCATTCAACTGGGGTTCAATCTTATTTCGTGAGGAGAATCCCATTTCAAGTTAAAAATGCGCGAGGATCAGCGAGAAGCTCCACGGCCAGAGCTTCGTGTTATAATGACGGCCCCAATCCAGATTAAGTTTCAATCATGCTTCACAACCAGATAAAAAGTGATATTAAACAGTGCTATACCAACCTGAGTGCACAACTTGAGCATTTTATACCCCGTCGTGCGCAAAACTATCTGGTTGCTGAAATCGCTAAAACGCTATCGGGCGAATACCATGATAAACAGCGAATGCTGGTTGCAGAGGCGGGCACGGGCATCGGCAAGTCCCTGTCGTATCTGATTGGCTGTATCCCGTTTGCACTGTTCAATAACAAAAAAGTACTGATCGCGACGGCAACCGTTGCCTTGCAAGAGCAGCTGGTTCATAAGGATTTACCGCTTTTCAGGCAAATTTTTCCGAAAGAATTTAGTTTTATTCTGGCAAAGGGCCGTCAGCGTTACTGTTGCAGTCATCGTCTTGAAGCCAGCTGTGCCGGTCAGGACGACAGTCAGCTGGCGCTCTGGCAGGAGAAACCGAAAAAGTCTGACCTCAGTATGCTTAAACGCATGCTTGCCGCCTGGCAACAGGGAAAGTGGGATGGCGACAGAGACAGCTGGCCGACTGTGGTGCCGGATCGCGTCTGGCAGCAAATCGTATCGGATAAGCACAGTTGTAATTCCGGCATGGCCAAACACCGCAGCTGCCCTTTTGCGAAAGCCAGAGAGCACATGGATAAAGCCGATGTGATTATTGCCAACCATGCGCTGCTGATGGCCGATCTGGAATTAGGCGGCGGCATTATATTGTCAGAGCCTGAACACACCATTTATGCGATTGACGAAGCGCACCACCTGCCACAAGTGGCAAGGGACTTCTCTGCCGCGGCAGCCAGCCTGAAAGGTGCCAGTAACTGGCTGGAAAAGCTCAATCAGTCGGTCAGTAAGCTGGCTGATCTGGCTGATGTCCAAAAGGCCGGCCGTTTTCAAAATACGCTGCAGGAATCTATCCAGCACTTAGTGCCGACGTTACGCCAGCTGGCCGGTCAGGTCGACCCTGCGGTATTCAGCAAAGACGGCAGTTACCGTTTTCCACACGGCGAACTGCCTTCCTGGCTGACAGAAGAGGCTCAAGGATGCCGGGATGCCAGCAAAAAAGCCAGGCAATCTCTGGCAAAAATGCATGACATGATCACTGAACGTCTGAAAGATGACGAAGTACCGGCACGTAGCGCAGAACCGGCTTTGGCAGAATCTGGCCACTATCTGCAGCGGCTTGAAAATCTGGAGAAAGTCTGGTCGCTCATGGCACAGCCCATCAAAGATCAGGGCGCTCCGTTAGCGCGCTGGCTGGAAAAAAATCCGGAACAGGACGGGGATTTTATCGTTCAGGTGTCACCGCTGGAAATCGGCTATCGACTCGATCAGCTTTTGTGGAGCCGGGCAGCAGGTTCCATTTTAGTGTCGGCGACACTCAGGGCTCTGAATCAATTCAGCTACTTCTGTCGTCAGGCCGGTATCAGCGAAACGGAGGGGACACGCTTTCTTGCCCTCGCCTCGCCGTTTGATTACCAGAATAACGGCCGGTTGGTGATCCCGCAGATGAAATGTGAGCCGCAGGCAGAGCAGTTCACTGACTTACTGATAGAAACCCTGCCTGAGTATTTTGAAGGGGAGACCGCCAGCCTGGTGCTGTTTTCTTCCTACTGGCAAATGAACAAGGTCGCGGAAGCCTTAAAGCCGCTTTGTCAAAAAAACAGCTGGGAACTGCTGGTACAGGGAGAAGAGTCACGTACAATCCTCCTGGATAAACACAAGAGCAATTGCGAACAAGGAAAAGCCAGCATTCTGTTCGGCACCGGCAGCTTTTCCGAAGGCCTCGATTTACCCGGGCATCTTCTGAGAAATCTGGTGATCACAAAAATACCGTTTGCGGTGCCTACCTCACCGGTTGAAGAAGCGCATGCGGAATACATTGAAAGCCGGGGTGGTAATCCCTTTTTACAGATTGCCGTACCGGAAGCCAGTAAGAAGCTGATCCAGTCTGCAGGCCGACTGCTGCGCAAAGAGCAGGATTTTGGTAGAGTTGTGCTGCTCGACAGACGGATCATCACACGGCGCTACGGCAAAGCACTGCTCGATTCCTTGCCGCCATTTAAGCGCGTAATTGAACACACCATCAAAGAAAAATGAATAATTAATGATTGAAATGATAGATCCGGGCATGTGGCTCATTCTCGGTCTGGTAGCCCTGGCTGCCGGATTTATTGATGCGGTCGCCGGCGGCGGCGGCATGCTGACAGTCCCGGCCTTGTTGTCGTTAGGATTGCCACCGCACATCGCATTAGGGACCAATAAACTGGCGGCGACTTTTGCCTCCTCTACCGCCGCGCTGACCTACTATAAAAAGCAGTTGTTTTCCCCGGCTTTCTGGAAAGCCTCATTTGTCGCGACCCTGATTGGCGCCGTGACAGGTACGCTGGTTGTTAACATCATCAGTACTGGCTGGCTGGAGAAAGTGCTCCCGCTGATCATTCTTGCAGCGGCAATTTATACGATCTGGCATCCGCACCCCAAAGCCGACAGTCACAAGCTGCCTGAACCCAACGCCAGTCTGAAACGTAAACAGTGGCTGCAGGGCACGGGGCTGGGCTTTTATGACGGCTTGGCCGGACCGGGAACCGGCGCGTTCTGGACGGTGTCGAGCATGGCGCTCTATAAGCTGGACATTTTGCTGGCATCCGGCCTGGCCAAAGCCATGAACTTCACCAGTAACCTGACCTCACTGATAACTTTTGCCATACTGGGTCATATCAATGTTGCCCTCGGGCTGACCATGGGCGTCTGCCTGATGCTCGGCGCCTATATTGGCGCGCACTCTGCCATTCGCTTTGGCAGTCAGTTCATTCGCCCGGTATTTGTGACCGTGGTGGTTATTCTGGCCATCCGGCTGGCCTGGCAAGCCTGGTTATAAACAGGTAAGAGGAAAAACAGCTATGACAAACGACCTTCATCGCCTTTCTGATCTGGTCGACAAGCTGCTCTCTCCTGCCGAAGCACTGGATCATCAGCGCAGAGAAAGCAGTAAACCCCTTTTTGACAAACAATTATTTCACGGCCAGTCGCGCTTGCTGGTTCCCTGTATTCGCGAGATTCAGCAAGAGATTGCGGCACTGAAAAGCGAGCAGGCATCAGGCCGGTTACACGCCACCAGAGCCAGTTATGTCTGCGAAAAAATTCTGGCTCAGATCCAGGCAGTACAGCGGGAAATGGCCACCAAACAGATTCGTGAGTCCGAGCCGAAATACCAGGTCAAACAACGTAAAAGCCTGCACGAGCTGTACGATGAACTGGCACAGCATCAGGACTGGGAAAGGCGGCTTGCCGCTATGGTGAAAGATAAGGCGTTTGCGCTGGAGCAGGCACCACAGGCCAGTTCACGCCAGCCTTTGCAACAACAACTGCTCGCGCTGGAAGGCCGGCTTGCCCGCTGCCAGCAGGCAATGACACGCCTTGAAAAGGCGATCCTCCAGCTTGAGCGTAAAGGGTAACTATGCTGCCACTTGTCTATCATCCTGTGTACTCTGAGCTGGTTCTGCCAGCAAAGCACAGATACCCTATTACCAAATATCAGCGCTTGTTCCTGCACCTTACTCAGGAAAAACAGATTGAGACATGGGCCGATGTGGCTTTTTTCCAGCCGGAAGCTGTCACGCCCGACGCCCTCAAAACGCTGCATCAGGCCAACTATATAGACAGCCTGATAAACAACACTTTACCGGCAGCAAAAATGCGCCGTATCGGCTTTCCCTGGAGTCCGCAGCTGATAGAGCGGACCCTGACATCGGCAGGCGGAACCAGAATGACTGTGGATTTGGCCTGTCAGTACGGTATCAGTCTGCATTTAAGTGGCGGTTATCACCATGCGCACTATGACTTCGGCAGCGGTTTCTGTCTGGTCAATGATCTGGCATTTGCAGCCCGTCATGCCCTGACGCTGCCCGGTATTGATAAAGTCATGATCATTGACTGCGATGTCCACCAGGGTGACGGCACCGCCACCTTGCTGGCCGATGACGACAACATCCTGACCTTTTCTGTCCACTGCGACAAAAACTTTCCGGCGCGCAAACCTGACTCTGACATTGATTTAGCCTTACCGCGCGAAACCGGCACCGATGAATATTTATCGGCCTTTAAGGCTGTGCTGACACTGGCGCTGGCACAGCACCGGCCTGATCTGGTGATCTATGATGCAGGGGTGGATATCCACCAGCACGATGCACTCGGCTATTTTAACGTCACCACTGAGGGTATTTTTCAGCGGGATCATTTTGTCATCAGCCAGTGCCACGATAACAACATCCCGCTTGCCGCTGTGGTAGGAGGCGGATACCGTGACGATCACCAGCAATTGGTTAATATCCATGCCCAGCTCTTCTGGGCAGCGCTGGCTGTCCATCAACCCGATAAACAAATCACTGCGCCAGCTGGCACTGTCGACTTTCAGGATGCATGATGAACAAAAAACAACAGCAACAGTCAACCGGACAACACACAGTGAAACATTCGCTCACCGACGCCCCGAAAGAGGTTCAGCTGGCAGTGGATTTGATCTATCTGCTGGAAACCAACAAGGTTGACCCCGAACTGGCACTGGCCGCGCTGGAAATAGTAAAAACCGATCTGCAGGCGAAGTTGCAGCGAAAAAGCGATGAGTAAACTTACCCGTCAAAATAATGACGAAACATTAAATTAAACCCGTCGTTTAATGATCCCGCTTTTTATTTATCCTAAAACGTAATATATCAATTCAGATTCATTGTGTTCTTCTCTAAGATATCTGCTCAGATTGATAAAAATAATGAATCAGCCAGTATCAGAACGGATACCTGATGATGGTTTGCTTTTCCAGGGATAATTAAGAATGACCAAACTATGCAACCTGTCTATTGTTAATGGACTGAAACTCACCAGTATTGCCAGCCTGCTGCTATTAACCGGCTGCGCCTCAGACTCGGCATCTGTTGCCAGCCCAAAAACTGAAACCAATGCCAGCGCCACCAGCCTTGAGCCATTAAAAGACATACAAGCAAAGATCAAAGCCGCCGAACAGACTTTTGCGCAAAACCAGGCGCTCAGCTGGTTTGCAACTGACAGTATGGATGAGGCCAGACAAGCGCTGGATGAGGCCCTGGAATACTTCAGTGAATATGGCTTAGATTCAGGTAAAGCGAACGACAGTATCGGGATTTTCACCTCAACAACCTACCTGCAGGCCACACAGGAAGCCTTAACCCAGTTCAATCAGCATATTGAAACCGCCAATCACACGCGTGCTGAAGCCACGAAAATACTAAGTGAAGCGTTCAGTAACCGCACTGAGTTAAACAGCATCAGTGCTGCTGCTTATTTCCCTCAGGCAATGGCACAAGCAGAAAAAGAACTGAAAAAGCTCGTTGATTACATCGCTGATAATAACAATGACAAAGCCATTAACGGTCAGGCGGATTTATTGCGAAAACAACGTGCTTTAGAAGTGGATACCGTGACGACCATTTATCTGGCTGACAGCCAGAAAGAGCTCAAACGCCTCCAGGCCGAACAAGCCGGACAACATGCCCCCGAAACACTGAGACATGCCGAGACGACGCTCAAAGCAACAGAAGCTTTCATTACCGCAGAACCTCGCGCGAAAGACGCTATTCAGGAAAAAGCGGACGCAACAGCTTTTGCACTGGCACACGCCAGACATATCGCGCATGTTGTTAAACAGCTCAAAGCCATGAAAACCAGTGATTACGAGCGCCACATTCTGAGCTATGAAAACATTCTGCTGGCGTTCAGTCAGGAGCTGGGGACGGAAGATCTGCGTAATCAGCCCATTTCAGAGCAGGGCAAAACACTGGTGTCCGCTATTCGTGACACGCTGAATGAACAAGGCGATGAAGCCAGACACTTAGCAGAAGCCAAAAACAAACTGGCAGAGCAAACTCAACGCGGTGATGAACTGGCAGTCTCACTGGTGGCAGCAAAACAGCAGATTGCAGCACTTCAAAGCCAGTATGCAGTAGAAAAAAACCTGTTGATACAACAAATTGCCCAATTGACCGTCAATAACCTGCCGGCAGAAAAAACGACCCAGTCGCCACCATCTCCGGCCACCGCTGTTCAGCCCATTCAGCCGGTAAAACACGCTGAAACCTCGCCACAGCTGCCCAGTGACAACTCTTCCACTACCTCCGGCGAACTTGTTTCGCCTGCGGTACAACAGGATCAGCCCGCCGCATAATCCTTCAGGATTGACGGATAAAGCCGCTCAGTATGAGCGGCTTACCCGCAACGAGATGATCGGCTAAGAGCGAATGAACTTGTTATAAACAAGCAAGACAATAAACGCCCCTAAGGTCGCGGTGATCAGGCTGCCAATATTCACCCCAGTAACCGGCCCCAGGCCAATTAAGCTGCCTACCCAGCCCCCGACAAAAGCACCGACAATCCCCAGAGCCATAGTCACAATCCAGCCCCCGCCGTCTTTACCCGGCATCAGCCATTTGGCCAGTGCACCTGCTATCAGGCCCAGAATAATCCAGGAAAAAATACCCATTTTTCACTCCTCTCGTCGGAATTCACTATGTTCAAAAGAAGCTTAGCTGAGTTTACGAGATATGATGTATTGGAATTAATGCAGATTAAAAAGCGATCCTTTCATAAAATAAAAACCCGATAATCGCTTACCGGGTTTTTTCGTTAGTCTCTCAAGGAATACGTTTATTTGTTATCAATGACCGATCAGTTACAAGGACCAATCAATGCCCAAGGGCCACCCTGATCAGGCTGATTGCCATCCGTCCACCATTTGGCTTCATAAATATTGCCTTCATAGATCGCCTGCTGGCCTGCGGTATAAATCTGTCCATTAACCCAAGGGGCAGGGCAAGATGAACCCGGCTCAAAGCTCACGACCAGAGTCTGATTTGCCGTCACAGCTGTGAAGGTGTAACTGCTGCTCACAGGCTGAGCGACACCATTAACAGTCACTGAACTGACGGTATAACCGCTGTCTGGTACAAAGTTGACAGTAAAGTCATCACCACCTTTAGCAGACAGCACACCGGATGCATCAGGAGCAGGTGAAATTGTACCACCGCTGCCACTGACACTTGCGCTGATATCAAAGTAAACAGGGATATCAATGGTCGCCTCTGTATAACTGCCAGTGAAACCGGCGAAATTGCTGGCAGACAGCGCAGTCACATCCGTATTGTTGAGTACCAAACGCTTCTGATTTCCCTGAGCAAATGGATCCAGTAACGTTATTACAGTGTTTGCGCCTTCCTGAGTCAGCTTCACTGCACTGAACGGAATCGCTTCATTGCTGGGCGTAGTGATGACAGTTTTCGCCGCATCAAAACTATTTACAACCAGCTCAACATTCCAGCCCCAGGTAACACTATTGATTGGCACAATGTAGCCCAGACGGTCATAACCTCCTGTCACATTAACAAACATATACGGGGTTAGATCAGCCAGGGTCAGTCCCACCAGCTCGTAAGAGGCATAAATACCGCCATCTTCGGCCTGAGGCCCGATAACGACAGAGCTTGTTGTCTCAAAAGCTTTCAGGTGCTTAAAGCCGATACCCGCTGTACCTTCAATCTTATCAACCGCCGGATCAAACCCGGTAACCACTTGCTTGCCTGAGTTCCAGGCCAGCGCATAGACATCCGATTTAACAATAACCTGCTCTGTATTGGCCTGGACATCTGAGGCATTAACTCCGGTTAAGATCACTGTCTGTCCGGAAAATTGCAGCTCAGTGCCACCAGCAACCGACGACACGACCAAACCAGCCAATGGATCCGCAGCTTGCCAGCCGCGCAGCACGATAATGTCATCACCAACGGTAAAATCGTTCACTGTTGTGACCGCACCCGTTTGCTCATTCAGCAGAATCTGATCTTTACCGCCACCGGTAATCACAGTGTCATTACCTTCACCGGCAGTCAGCACTTCATCGTAAGGTGAACCCTCGATGACATCGTTCCCCGGGGTATCAAAAATTGTGTTATAACCGCCGAACTTATGCACATATTTGGTAATACACGTTCCCAGCTCGTCACAGGTAATCTGATCATTGGTCAGTAATGCGGCAGTCCCCCAGGCGCCACGTAAGTGGGCTGCAGCCAGAATACCGGACATTGTTGCCTGAACCTGAATCGGATTGCCGTCATCGTCTGTACCCGGCCAGCTTTTTGCCAGAGCCTGTCCCCAGCTCATGTTCGCGTCATCAAGTAACTTGCTGATCACTTTCACGTTAAAGTGCATTGCATCGCGCATTACCAATTCTTGCTTTTCAGGCAGACGCAAATCAGCCAGAGAGTTCACACCATTTTTACCGACAAATGTGCCTTCCCAGCGGTTATTATCTGTCACATAAACCTGATTGCCCCCTGAACCTTCGATTTCTGCTAAGGCTTCGGTTTTACAGCCAATCCAGGTTGAATCAGGGACAAACATATAGAAACTGTCGTAGTCAGTACCATCAATGTTTACCACATTAGGGCTGTAATAACCGGCATCAATCAGCACCGCCTCACCTAACTGATAACCGATGAATCCCCATGCATTCATGGAGTTATACTGCATCTGCCGGAACATTTCCGGATCGTTGGGTGTGTTCGGGTTATAAATATTATCAATACCCAGTTTGGTAAAGAACTGGCTGATAGTCGTTGGCTCAGAGATCATCACACCTGTAGAGCAATCACGCACCAACCGGCCTGGTACTGTCACTTGCGCATAGGTATACACTGGATTATCAAGGTTCTGGGCATAAAAATCTGCCAGAGCAGGATTAATCCCCGACTCAAAATCACGCAGTGAATCCAGAAACCCCTGAATTCCGCTTGCTTGTGCCTGTCCACTGAGTGCTGACGCCACCAGCAAAGTGACGAGTCCATATTTCGTGTTCAACATATTTTCCCTTTCTACTTTTCCTACGAGGCAAAACCTCTCCCGAATCTCCTAATCGCAAAGCGCTAGGAGGCCACCCCGCTGGCTCACGCCAGCAGGAAACTTAATATGTGTAAATTCGATTAGACAGTGAGCAGTCAGCTCACCCGGCTAACAGCACAGCCGTGTCCGGCTGCGTGATCACCCGCCAGTACCCTGGCTGCAGCGGCAGCACTTTCAGGGCGGGAAGAGTGAGCACAGAGGTAGTGAGAGACGGTGGGATAACGCAGCAAGTCATAAGGGCTGCGCAGCGCCACAACGATCAGATTACTGAAGTCCTGACTGAGTTGCTGAACCAGTTGCTGAGCCTGCGTCTGGTCAAAGTCTTCACCGGGTAGCGGATGATTTTCTGTGACCACCACCAGGTAACCATCGCTACAGTTGTCAGGGAGCTGTTCGACACTGACTTCCTGCCACACGGCTTCCGTCTGGCGCAGGGTTTGAATGAAAGCCTCATAAGCAGGCTGAGACTGGTTAGGGCCAATCCCTCTGGGATTCATCAGGTTATGATAGCTGGCATCTGGCGTGGCATTGACAACATACAGCTTCTGACCACTGATATCTAAGCCACCACGCACCCAGGTCACTGCCGATTCTGCGGCCTGCCTGGCCACTATCTGGCCGGCTGGCATAGAGACTTTGTGAAATAACGGCATGGGCAACAGCTTATCCAGTTTAAAGCGCACCACTTTTTGTAATGCCTCATCAATCACTTGTTCTGGAAGTTCGCCAGATTTCACGGCATCTATCACACCGTGAATCATCGCCAGTTGCTTATCCAGATACGCCTCTGAGTGATCATAGTGCTCTTCAGAGAGCATGATCATGGTAATCCCTGCCTGCATCGCTCTGACAGCAGCCTCGACCGGCGTATAATGATGCTGGATAGCGCCCATGTTCATGCTGTCGGAAATAATAATGCCTTCAAATCCCATATCCTTGCGCAGCACCTGCTGCAAGATAATTGATGACAATGTCGCCGGGTATGTGTCATCGAGCTGCGGATAAAGAATGTGGCTGGTCATCACCAGATCCACGCCGGCATTGATCGCCGCCTGAAACGGCGCCAGATCGTTGGCTTTCAGCTCGTCGTAAGATTTACCGACGCGGGGGATATCTCTGTGGGTGTCCCCTTGCGTATCACCATGGCCGGGAAAATGCTTGGCGCAGGCTGTTATTTCGCCTTGGTGTAATCCGCGAACCGCGGCGGCAGAATGCGCGCTGACTTTCTTCGGCTGATCGCCAAACGAACGGGTGTCAATAATCGGCGATTCAGGATTAAAATTCACATCACAGCAGGGGCCAAGGATGCAGTTAAAGCCGGCATAGCGCATTTCATCACCGATCACTTTATACATACGCTCCGTCCCCGCCACCGCATCCGGTACCCCCAGAGCCAGATTGCCCGGCCCTGTTGTCGACTCTCCCACCAGGACACCCCAGGCACCTTCCTGATCCACTCCCAGTAACAAAGGTAAGCGATGATGGTGCTTGACGATGACATCCAGAGACTGATTCAGCTGATGCGCTTCGGTAAAGGTTTCCGCGTTGTCCTGACTTAAGTAACAGCCGCCCAGGTTATACTCTGCCACCATCTGGCGCGCCGCCTCGGCAGATTTGCCGGGAAACGCCAGAATAAACAGCTGGCCAACTTTTTCCTTGAGCGTCCAGCTGGCAATCAGCTCTGCCACTTTTGTGTCTTCAGCCATGTTTCTCTCCCTATCATCCTTAATAAAAATCAAATCATTATTTCTTACGTAACTGACGTATCTGGCCCATAGTGAAAGTCACCGCCACGATCACAATAATGCCGCGCAGGATCAGCTGCTGATCGACATTCAGGCCCATCAGAATCAAGCCGTTGTTCACCATTCCCATAATGAGCGCCCCGATCACAGAGCCGATAACCGTCCCTTTACCACCAAACAAGTTGGTGCCGCCTATGATCACGGCAGCAATCACCAGCATCAGGTCGTTCTCACCTAAGGTGTACCGGGCACTGTAAAGGCGGCCTGAATACAAGATACCGGCCAGTGCCGCCAGAAAGCCGTTCAGCATCAGCACATACAGCTTGATACGGTTGACGTTGATCCCCGAATACATGGCAGAGACTTTATTACCGCCGGTCGCCAGTACATGTTTACCAAAAGTGGTATTACGCAGCACAAAGGCGCCGATAACGGTGACGATAATGGTCCAGATAAACAGGATGGAAAACGGGCCTATGTCGCCGGAGCCAAAGATGAAGGTATAGGTATCATTATCAATCGGAATCGACTGCAACGATGTAGACCAGCGGGCAATACCGGTAATAATGCCTGTAGTACCTAACGTGACCAGGAAAGATGGAATACCCACCTGAGTAACAAAAACCCCGTTCACAAAACCTATCATGGTGCCCACCATCAGAGCGGCAGACATTGCGAGCAAAATACTGTCGGTTTCCTGCAATGTCAGGGCTGACACTATGGCGGCCAGGGCAACCGTGGCACCAAAGGACAGATCAATCTCGGCGGCACTCAGCACAAAAGTCATCCCCACTGCCATGATCGCGATAGTCGCAGTCTGGCGGGCAATGTTCATCAGGTTCATCGAGGTCAGAAATCCTTTGTCATGCAGCATCACCGAAAAGAAAATGAAGATGCCGATAAAGACAAAGTAAATGATGTAATCGCGCCAGTTAATACGGCTTGTACGTGGCGGCTGAAGTGTTTTCTCGTTCATTCGCAATCCCTTATCCTTACTGCACTGCTGCCAGCAATGCTTCTTCCGTCATACGCTGGCCACTGAAATGGCGAACGATACGCCCCTTATTGACCACATAAATTACATCGCAGAAACTGCCAACTTCGGCATATTCACTGGACACAAAAATCACGCCATTACCCTGAGCGACATACTGATTCACAATTTTCATGATTTCGTATTTCGCATTGATATCAATGCCGAAGGTCGGATCATCAAGCAGTAGCACTTTAGCGTCTGTAGACAGGCATTTGCCAATCACCACTTTCTGCTGATTACCGCCGGACAAAAAACGTACCGGCTGAGACACGCCAGTGGTCTTCACGCCCAGCCTTTTAATGGTCTCTTCCACCATTGACTGGCCTTTGGCTTTATCCAGCACCATAGATCGTGAAATCCGGTCAAACGACGCCATCAATACGTTGTCTTCGACAGAAAAATCCAGCACCAGCCCCTGCGAACGGCGCTCTTCCGGCACCATGTTGATCCCGTTTTCTATCGCCTGCCGGGGGGAGTGAATATTCGCTGTCCGGCCGTTCACCCGTACTTCGCCGCTCTGTATCGGTGTTAAGCCATAAATGGCTTCCAGAATTTCCGTTCTGCCGCTACCCAGCAAACCCGCTAGCCCCACTACCTGGCCCGGCATCACCTTGAGTGATACCGCATCAAGATCGCAGGTCGTAACATTGCGCAGCTCTAATAACGGCACTGTCTCTGATGTGGATGTGGCCGGACGGTCCCAGATAAAATCCGTGTCGGTTTTACTGCCCAGCATGGCTTCGACCAAGGCATCAACCGAGGTGTCAGCCGTTTGGGTTTCCAGTACGGTATAGCCATCCCGCAGCACAGTGACCGCATCACAGATACGCATAATGTCACTCATGTAATGCGTAATGTAGATAATTGAAATGCCTCTGCTTTTGAGGTTTCTTATCACAGTGAACAGTGCATTGATTTCATTATTCGACAGTGAAGCCGTTGGCTCGTCCAACACCAGAATACGGGCATCCATTGCCATGGCTTTGGCAATCTCAATAAACTGCTGCTCGCCGACACTTAAGGTCTCAATTTTTTGTCTGGGATCGATATCCACGCCCAAGGTTGCCAGAATTGGCTCAGCCTGGCGTACCCGCTCACGGTTGGAGATCAGCGCAGAGCGCTGGTTTGAGTGAGTCAGAAAAATATTGTCTGCCACACTAAGGCTGGGGATCAGACTGAGATCCTGATAGACCATAGCGATCCCTTTCGCTTGCGCGTCTTTCGGGGTGGCGAAATGGCTCTCTTCGCCAAAGAGACGGATTTCGCCGCCATCGCGCTGATGAAAACCATTGATCAGTTTGACCAGGGTCGATTTACCCGCCCCGTTCTGACCAACCAGGGCATGTACTTCTCCGGCTTTCAGGGTGAAATTGACCTCTTTCAGCACCGGATTACCATCAAAGCCTTTCTTAAGGCGACGGGCTTCAATTGCATTCACTTCCATTGAATACCTCTTCATAACGGTATGCCGACAGCAAGCTGGCATACCTGCAAACCGAATTTAATTACCCAGTGCTTTTCGCACAGAAGCCGGTGCTTCGCGGCGTAACGCCTGCTGCCAGGCATCAGCCAGATTTTCGCGGGTCACAGCACTGGCACTGACAGTGACAAAAGGTGGTGTGTATTCACCCAGTTTTGCCAGAGCGCCCATACGCGCCAGTGTCTGACCCAGGTCATAGGGCAAATCGGTGACGATACCGGCAACGTTTCGGCCTTTGGCCATATCCAGCGCATTGGCAGCGCCGAGATCCATGGTCACGACTTTGATATCTTTACGTCCCGCGGCGCGCGTTGCCGCGACTACACCTTCGGCAATGCTGTCCCAGGGAGCATAAATGGCAGTCATGTCCGGGTACTGGGTGATCAGTGCCGAGGCAACCACCTCACCGTCATTCGCATTGGCAATACCGCGCTTTGCCACAATCTCAATATCCGGGTAATTTTTCTGCAGATTGGTCAGTACCGCCTGATCACGCTGGTTGGTGACGTAATAATTGGCTTCGTGATAAATAAACCCGACTTTGCCTTTATTACCCACCGCCTTTGCTAGCATATCGGCTGCCAGTTTACCCATCTGGAACAAGTCATCCGTCACGATACCGGCATAATCTTTGCCATGTTCAAAACCACTGGGTAAATTACTGATCAGCACCAGTTTGCTGCCCTGCTGTACTGCAGGTTTAAACGCCGCGGCGCCAGACACAGGGTCGACCACCAGCGCAATCAGAATGTCAGGCTTCATAGCCATAGTGGTTTCGACATCGGTTTTTTGCTTATTGGCATCAAATTCCGCATCGGTCACGGCCACCACATCAATATTGAGTTCAGCAAACATGTCTTTCGCGCCATCAATCAGCGCATTAGACCAGTCTGATGTGCTGTGCATCAGAATCGCTGCGGTGTAATCCTTGGTTTTAATCGCATTTTCCTGTGATGCATTTAAAGTCACATCAGTATAAGACGTTGCTGTTTCTCCGTTTGGTCCTTGTGTTGAAGTCACTTCCGCCATTGAGGGCATGGCCACTGCCAATAGAGCAGTGAAACCTAAGGTTTGGCATGCCTGAGCTATTTTCTTCAATTTCATTCCCTGTCCCACCTGTGCTTTGAGTATTACATGAGTATTAATATAGGTGTTTTTTAGGTATTTAATGCGATCAAGATCTCGACACATTGTTTTTACATAGTGATAACAATCACAATAACAGCTGAAAAACAACGAACTACTCATTAACCGGACAAATAACACGAGTTAGATACGTAATGACACGAGATAAAACACCCACCAAACACCTACAAACAAAAAAGCAAGGTGATTGATAGGTAAAAGCTGGGTATCATGGCAGGGTAATACTGGCCAAGGCCGCGGTCAGTAGAAAACGAGGTAATCAGGAAACATGAGTCAGCACACCGCCAATCAAAACAGCAGTGCAGCCAAAGTGACTGCCGGCATTTATCAACAGCTTCTGGCGCACCACGACATCTACTTCATTGCATTTGATCAGCATGAGCAGGTGATTGCCAGTAACTACCCGGTTGCGACGCTCACTCTGAAGCAGTTGGATGATCTTGTTTTTCTGGTCGGCCCGGCCAATATTGCGCAGATCAGATCAGTGCTGTTGCAGCAAACCGAGCAGTGCCGGTTTTCTGTCGCCAATCTGGCCTTTGAGACGCTGTGTCTGCAAGATGGTAATACGCCTGCTGTCTATTGCCTGCACATCAAAGCCAAGGACGATAATACAGCTGAGCCTAAACTGTCTGCCATTGAGCAGGATTATAAAATCATCAACGAACTTGCCAGCTCCCTGAGTTTCCTCACTACGGCATCGGAGAATCACCTGCCTGAGCATTTACAGCAGGAAGTACGCAATACCCATTTACCGGAAGTGGAAGCCCGCCTGAAACAGGTGCAGGATCCCGGGCTGAAAATGTGCCTTGAGATTGTGAAATCCAATATGGAAAGCCTGCTGAACGATGTACCGGGGATGAATAGCCGTTTGCTGGAGGTGCTGACCCCGTCAGAACTGCAGGTTGCAGAATTCATCCGAGGCGGAATGTCGAGTAAAGAAATTGCGAGTACCCTGAATGTGGCGCGCAAGACAGTGGAAAACCACAGAAACAGCTTACGCAATAAACTGGGGATTACTAACAGAGGGGTAAATCTCAGGAATTACCTGTTAAGCCTGGAAAAGAAATAAGCATCCCTGATACAGAATTGTCTGTGTCAAACGTCTGACTTAACACCCGCTAGCAGTACGCAGGCGTTTCGGCCACTCAGCCGTACCGGACGACAACATAACAATCTTCCCTTCCCGTGCTTCACCCGAATGATGGGAAAGCACACTACCCAGCAGCGGTTCGACTTTCATAGGACTGCGAGAAGCTGGAATCATATCGATTAAACGGGAGAACTCTTCAAATCCCATCGGTTCCAGATGATTGGCTCGAATTTTCATGTTCATTGCGCTTCTTCACTCCTTTCCTTGGCGGTCATCATCGCAACAAAATATGACAATAATAAATCTCAATGTGACATTTATGTTAAACGTTAATTCCCTGTAAGAAATTGACATATCCCTCAATAAACTGGACATACCTCTTATATCACCACGAGCAAGGTCACAAATATTGAAGATATAAAACATAACTAAAATCAATGTATCAACTAATAGCGACTGAAAAGACGTAAAGATGAGATGATGATTTTTATGTCTTAAGTCTGTTTTAAGTTTCCCTTTCTAAGGTGTGCATACATACCTTCAGGGGAACTTTGCGATGAATCGGCATAATTCTAACAAATCAACCTTGGTGCATATTGATAAAGATCATCCTTTACGTGAGAAAACAGAATCTTATGTTGCCTCCCTGTTCCTTCTGGTCTTAAACATAAGCACAATTTGTCATCTGATGGGACTGGGCATGTCCATCATCCGCAACATCGCTGAACTGGCTGAACTGGCTGAACTGGCTGAACTGGCTGAACTGCATGGCGGCTCTATTTCACTGGAACCACAATCTTCGGCAGGCAAAAACAGTTTCCAGGTCACCTTCCCGCTCAAAACCGGCCACATTCAATAGTGGCCTAACCATATAAGCTGACTATCTGGCCGACGACGCTATCGCCACCTATTCATCTGATTAAAAAACAAAAAACTAAATCAACGCACGTCACAATCACACAAACCGAGCCAAATTAAACCCTACCCGCTTAAAATCAGCTGCCATAATTACTTAGATAGCAAAACGTTTTATCTGTAAGGATTGTATAGCGGATACCCTCATTTATGACTGTCAAAATGGAAGTGAAGAATCTCTACAAAGTGTTTGGCAGTGCCCCTGAAAGGGCGTTTCCATTACTGGAACAGGGGTTAGATAAGGATGCCATTTTTGAAAAAACCGGCCTGACTGTCGGCGTCAAAGATGCCACTCTCACCATTAACCAAGGCGAAATTTTCGTGATCATGGGCCTCTCCGGCTCAGGAAAATCGACTCTGGTTCGCCTGCTTAACCGCCTCATCGAGCCCACCAGCGGTCAGGTACTGCTTGATAACAAAGACATCGCCAACATCTCAGAGGACGAGTTGCGTACTGTGCGGCGGAACAATATCAGCATGGTGTTTCAATCATTTGCTCTCATGCCCCATATGACGGTTATTGATAATACCGCCTTCGGCCTGGATCTCGCGGGGGTCGACAAAGACACCCGTTACGATACGGCACTCCAGGCGCTGACACGGGTTGGGCTGGAAGCTTATGCTGCCTCATACCCTGACGAGTTGTCAGGCGGTATGAAGCAAAGGGTCGGTCTGGCAAGAGCGCTGGCCAATGACCCGGACATCCTGTTGATGGATGAGGCTTTTTCTGCCCTTGACCCGCTGATCCGCACCGAAATGCAAGATGAGCTTATCCGCCTGCAAAATGATGACAAACGCACTGTGGTTTTTATTTCTCACGATCTGGATGAAGCCATGCGGATTGGCGATCGGATTGCCATTATGCAGAACGGTGAAGTGATTCAGATTGGCACACCGGATGAAATCCTCCATCACCCGACCAATGACTATGTACGCTCTTTCTTTAAGGGCGTAGATGTTACCAATGTCTTTACGGCCAAAGACATCGCTCGCAAACACCAGGTTACTGTGATTAAAAAGGGGGAAACGGACGGCCCGCGTGCCGCATTGCAACTGCTCAATGATAATGACAGAGAGTTCGGCATTGTGGTCGACCGCCGTAACCTGTATGTCGGACTGGTATCAACAGACACACTGCAAACGGCCAGCAAAGCAGATCAGACCCTGACTCAGGCTCTGCTGGTCGATACCGTGACTTTCCTGCCTGAAACCCCTGTAGGTGAGCTGATAGGTCGGGTGGCCGACCTGCCCTACGGTGTGCCTGTTGTCGATGAAAACCAGGTTTATCATGGTGTTATTACCAAAGCACGCCTGTTACAGACGCTAGATCGGGAGGCCTGATATGAGCCAGGAAAATCACCCTGAGTCATCCGTACCGGTGACGAACAGTCCCTCATCCGTACCGGCCTCACAAGACCCCTGGTCCAGCACAGATACCAGCAATACCGACCCCTGGGGCAATTCAGCCACTTCGACACCCAATTCCGGTTCCGACTGGCTCAATACCACAGATACAACGCCCGTTGACCCGTCCATCGATTGGATCCATCCGTTCCAGGATGCCCTGATCCCCTTCGACCAATGGGTCGAAGACGGCATCAACTGGCTGGTTGTCAATTTCCGGCCCGCCTTTCAGGCTATCAGTGTGCCGATTGATTACATTCTCACAGCCTTCCAGGCAACACTGCAGAGCACACCGGCACTCCTGATGATTTTTCTGATCATGATCCTGGCCTGGCAAATTGCCGGCCTGCGCATGGGGATTGCCAGTGTGATCTCGATGCTGCTGATAGGGGCTATCGGAGCCTGGGATCAGGCGATGGTCACGCTGGCGCTGGTTCTGACATCCGTTTTCTTTTGTCTGCTGATTGGCTTACCAACCGGTATCTGGCTGGCACGGAGTGAAAAATCGGCCAGAATTGTCAGGCCTATTCTTGATGCGATGCAAACAACGCCCGCTTTCGTCTATCTCGTGCCTATAGTGATGTTATTTGGTATCGGGAATGTCCCTGGTGTCGTCGTAACCATCATCTTTGCCCTGCCTCCGATTATCCGGCTGACGATTCTGGGGATCCGCCAGGTGCCTGAGGAACTGATTGAAGCCGCCCACTCTTTTGGCGCGAACCCGAAACAAATGCTCTATAAGGTTCAGTTGCCGCTGGCCATGCCCACCATTATGGCCGGGGTAAACCAAACCCTGATGCTGGCACTGTCTATGGTGGTGATTGCCTCCATGATAGCCGTTGGCGGACTGGGCCAGATGGTGCTGCGCGGTATCGGCCGTCTGGATATGGGGCTGGCCGCCATTGGCGGGCTGGGTATTGTCATTCTGGCTATCCTGCTCGACCGGCTGACACAGGCAATGGGAGCGTCCGAGCGCGGCCGATCTTACCGTCACTGGTATGAACACGGCCCAATCGGGTTCATTTATCGCCGGTTCAAAAAAGACCAGGCTCCACATCTGACAACACATTCACAACCCTGAGGAGAAGACAATGACAAGGTCCTGGAAGTCACTTTCCCTGAGCACGGCATTATTTGCCGGCGCCTTTTCTTTCCCTGCCATAGCAGCAGATTTACCCGGTGAAGGCGTTACCGTACAGCCAGTACAAAGTACAGTGGCGGAAGAAACCTTCCAGACACTGATCGTCAATAAAGCACTGGAGGCACTGGGTTACGACGTCCGGCCCACTAAAGAGGTGGACTATAATGTAGGCTACACTTCGATTGCCAATGGCGATGCCACTTTCCTGGCCGTGAACTGGGCACCCCTTCATAAAGACAAATTCATCCAATCAGGCGGAGACAATAAATTCTACCGCAAAGGCTATTACATCACCGGAGCCGCTCAGGGCTATCTGATTGACAAAAAAACCGCCGATAAATACGGCATCACCAATATCAGCCAGCTGAAAGACCCTGAGCTGGCAAAGCTGTTTGATGCCAACGGAAACGGCAAAGCCGATCTGACCGGCTGTAACCCAGGCTGGGGATGTGAAGGGGTGATCGAACACCAACTGGATGCCTACGGGCTGCGTGACACAGTCACCCATAACCAGGGTAATTACGCCGCCATCATTGCCGATACCATCTCCCGCTACCGCAATGGCTCACCCATTCTGTACTACACCTGGACCCCTTACTGGGTCAGCGGTGTGCTGGTTCCGGGTAAAGATGTGGTATGGCTGGAAGTGCCGTTCTCGTCATTACCGGGCGAGCGGGCAAAAGTGGATACCGCCCTGCCTAACG
Organism: Photobacterium sp. WH24; assembly: GCF_019204055.1. NCBI lineage: Bacteria > Pseudomonadati > Pseudomonadota > Gammaproteobacteria > Vibrionales > Vibrionaceae > Photobacterium > Photobacterium sp. WH24. The sequence continues at coordinate 262,698 of NZ_JAGSOZ010000004.1, forward strand.
GTAAAAACTACGGCTTTGAAATGAACAGCATGCGCATTGTTGCCAACAAACAGTTTGCTGAAGACAATCCGGCTGCGGCCAAACTGTTTGAAATCATGACACTGAATATCAATGACGTCAGTGCTCAGAATATGCGTATGAGTCAGGGCCAGAATTCCCAAAAAGACATAGAAAACCATGTTAACGGCTGGATTCAGTCGCACCAGCAAGTATTTGACAACTGGATTAGCCAGGCAAAAAAAGCCGCTGATGATGCATCTTAATAGCTGAACTATGCAATTAATCTGATAGTATATTTGTCAGGCCAGCCTCTCGTGCTGGCCTGATGAAATCTGTATTAAACCTGAAAGACAAAAACCTCATAATTGCTAAGTGTATTTATTAGCTATATTCTTAATATCATGGTTAAAATTTGACGGTAAATATATGTTCTTGGATTATTTTGCATTGGGTTTACTTATTTTTGTAGCCCTTGTTTTGTTTTACGGCATCATAGCGATTCACGATATTCCTTATGAGATCGCCAAAGAGCGAGAGCACCCTCATCAGGATGCTATTCACTATGCGGGCTGGGTAAGCCTGTTCACATTACATGCTCTGTGGCCATTTTTATGGATATGGGCAACCTTGTGGCGTAAAGAAAGAGGCTGGGGGTTCAAACAGGTTCATGATGAACAAGTATTGCTTCAGACCCAGTTAACCAAAATGGAAATGCAACTCCAGCTACTGCAATCCGAACTTACCGCGTTAAAACAACAACGACAGCCAATGAATAACAGCAATAATAACAGCGAGGGTAATCAATAATGGAAACGTTACTGGTCCTCTCTTACGCGGCCATCTGTATTTTTATCTTCAAAGTTTTCCGGATTCCGTTAAATAAGTGGACAGTGCCGACTGCCGTACTTGGCGGTATCATCCTTGTCGGCGCTCTGGTCCTGTTCATGAACTATAACCACCCCCATACCAGCCTGGGCGGTGAATACTTCGTCTCTACGCCCATATTACCCAATGTACGAGGTAAGGTTATTGAAGTGCCTGTCACCCCGAACTCCCCGCTGGATGAAGGGGATATTCTGTTCAAAATTGATCCCACACCTTTCCAGGCGGAAGTTGACAGGCTGGAAGCCCAGCTTGCAGAAACCCGACAAAATGTACTTGGGCAGGAAGCCAGCTACAAAGCGGCAATGGCAACCCGCATCAAAGCGCAGGCAGAACGCGATCGCACCTATCAGCAGTACCAACGCTATGCGACAGGGTATAAACGCGGCGCTTTCACCAAAGCCGATGTTGATAACCGTGAGCAATTCTACCGCAGCGCCGAAGCGGCACTGGAAGCCGCACAAGCTGATGAGCGCCGGGCAAAGCTGGCTTATGAGTCTAACATTAATGGCCAGAATACGGCTGTTGCTCAGATTCAAGCGCAACTGTCTACAGCCCAGTTTAATCTGGACTCAACAATTGTACGTGCGCCGTCGGATGGCTTTGTGACTCAGGTGTTGTTACGCCCAGGCATGATGGCTGTGCCATTGCCACTGCGCCCAGTGATGACCTTTATCAATACTAATGATGACTTCATTGTTGGTGCGTTTCGCCAGAACTCGCTGTTGCGCCTCAAACCCGGCTTTGAAGCCGATATCATTTTCCGTGCCATTCCGGGGAAAACGTTTAAAGCCGAAGTCATTGATGTATTACCGGCCATTGGTGAAGGTCAGGCGCAAGCACAAGGGACTCTGATTGGCACTGAGCTTTTCTTAAAGCAAGGCAGGCCAGTGGTCAGGCTCAAGATGATTGACGATCTCAGTGAGTACCAACTGCCTTTAGGGGCCAATATGGAAATTGCCGTGTATTCAGATCACGCACACCACCTGGCAGTTATGCGTAAGATATTAATTCGCATGAAGAGCTGGCAGAACTACCTGTATCTGGATCATTAATCTTCCCCCAGCATGCCTGCTATGCGCAGGCATGCTTCACTCTTCTGCCATTACTGCCGACTGAATCTGCTTCTGGGTCACTATCTGACGCACACAATCCAAGATCAGAAAGAGTACTGCCACCCAGATAAAGAGGTAGGTCGGCCACTCTCCGTCGGCAATGCTTTCCCCGAGTACCAAAGACACCACCACCAGCAATACCGGTTCCACATAGCTCAATAATCCGAACAGGCTGAAACTCAGCAGTTTACTCGCCACAATGTAGCTGCCAACCGCAAAAGCACTGATGACACCCAGCCCCATAATGAGCCAGCTAAGATGAGGGTGCTGGGCAAAAACGCTCAGGCTTTCATGCTCAAAAAACAACCACCAGATGGCCGGTGGGATCATGATAGCCATATCAAACCACAGGCCGCCCAGACTGTCTGTACCGAGTTTACGCCGCAGCATAAAATAGCCGGGATAACCTATCGCCACCACCAGCGTTTCCCAATATAAACCTCCCGAAAGCCAAAGCTTATGGGCAACACCGACTGCAGCAAAGAGAACCGCGATTTTTTGCAGCCCGCTCAGTCTGTCCTGATAAACGAAACGGCCCAGCACCACCATCACCAGCGGCATCATGAAATAGCCCAGAGAAACCGGCAGAGCACGGCCATTGATCGGCGCCCACATGAACAGCCAGAACTGCAAACCCAGCAGAAAAGCCGACAGTGGCAAGCCCAGCCATAAGCCAGGTCGCTGGCGGATTTCAGTCACAATAGCCATCACCTGTGGCCATTCTTTGCTAAACAGCAGAAAAGCGGTGAGAAATGGTAAGGTCAGTAACAGCCGCCAGCTAAAGATAGCTTCGCCATTCAGAGGATGCAGCAGGGTCGAGTAGTAATACAGCGCCCCGAACAGACACGACGACATCACTGACAGAAAAACGCCTTTACCCACATTACCCCCTGACATCCGATCCATTTGGCGACAACCTTAAACGCACAGGATGATATCAGCCCGTTGTCGCCAATGGCGATATAAATTTCCGTCAGGGGTTCAGGACGTTGAGAGGATGGGAGCCGGGTCAGTCCAGCGTTTTCTTAAATCGCCAGGAAGCCAGCAGCAACCCGAGCAAGGTAAAACCCAGCAGCCAAAGTGCATCTTTCCACAGCACAGCCACATCGGCGCCGCGCAGCACTATGCCCCGTATCATGCGCATAAAATGGGTAGCAGGCAGAATTTCTGCAATCCATTGGGCAGCTACGGGCATACCTTCATACGGGAACATAAAGCCGGATAACAAAATAGAAGGCAGCAGAATGAACACTGTCATCTGCATGGCTTGCAGTTGAGTCTGGGCAATTGTCGAGATCACCAGCCCCAGAGTCAGGCTGGCAGCAATAAACAACAAGGTGCCCAACAGAATCTGGCTGAGCGGGCCATTAATAGGCACCGCAAAAATGTAATGACCCAGCCCAAGAATAATCACCACCTGAATCAGACCAATAACGATATAAGGAGCAATTTTAGCCAGCATAAGTTCAAGGGAATGCACAGGTGTGGTGATCAGCAACTCCAGATTCCCCCTTTCCCGCTCGCGGACTATCGCCGCAGAGGTGAACAGTATCATGGTCATGGTGAGTATTACGCCGAGTAAACCCGGCACAATATTCACCGCCGTTCGCCGCTCCGGGTTGAAGTACAGCGCGACTTCAAAGGTTGGTGTCATCACACTCGACTGCTGCGCTTTGTAATCCGAGACCAGGTTATCGACCGGCATATTCTGTAATTGCAGCAAGGCAGAACTGACCATAGTATCAGAGCCATCCACCAGCCATTGCCCGGCTTTTCTGTGCTGTGCCAATCGTTGATCCAGATCCCTCGGCAGAACAAGCACACCACGTACTGTCCCGGCAGTAATGGCTTGTTCGCCTTCTCTGGGCGTGGCGTAAGTAGCAACCACAGTGACCACCTGAGTGGCTTTAACCGCTTCGGTAATCACCCTGCCATACTGAGACTGGCTTTGATCCACAATCGCCACGGGAATATTGCGCACATCCGTATTGATGGCAAAGCCAAACAACAACAGCTGTATCAAAGGGATCATCACTACCATGCCAAAGGTAATTCTGTCGCGGGACAACTGGCGAAATTCTTTCACCAGAATTGCTTTCATTCTGATAAGACTGGAGGTGATAACATTCATTACCTGCTCCCTGTGCTGGTCACAAAAACGTCTTCCAGACTGGGGCGAACCACATCCAGCTCAGCCTGAGCCAGTGCCGGCACCTGACGTTTCAGCCAGGCCACGGGGTCAGATTCTTCTGCGCGCACCAAGACCCGCAGACGAATACCTAACTGCGCTGCAGACACCACGGCCGGAATGGCCAGCAAACTGTCTTTAATCTGCCGGAGTCCCGGTGCCTGAATTTCAACCACACTGACCCCCATCTGCTTCATCAGGGTATCAGGCGGGCCGTCTGCCTTTATTTCACCGGCTTCCATAATCGCCAGCCCGTGACAGCGCTCAGCTTCGTCCATGTAATGAGTAGTCACCAGAATGGTGGTGCCAGCGTCAGACAAGTCAAAAAGCTGCTCCCAGAAATCACGCCGCGACTGGGGATCCACCGCGGAGGTCGGTTCGTCCAGAAACAGTAAATCGGGCTTGTGCATCACAGCCGCCGCAAGGGCGAGCCGCTGTTTCTGCCCGCCACTCATGCTGCCAACCCGTTGTTTCATCAATTCATTGAGGTTATAAATGCTGCCGAGCTCTGCCACCCTGGGTTTCAGCTCTCTGCCTGGTAAACCATAAATCTGACCAACAAACTGCAGGTTTTCTTTGACTGACAGATCCTCATACAAAGAAAATTTCTGCGTCATGTAGCCAATTTTCATCCGTAGCGCTTCCGCCTGTTCAGGAATACGCAGGCCAAGCACTTCAATCGCTCCCTCACTGGGGCTCAGCAGTCCGGTTAACATACGCAGCGTTGTGGATTTGCCACAGCCATTCGGCCCCAGAAAGCCGTAGATGTTGCCCTTGGGTACTTGCAGGTTCAGCTTGTTCACTGCGGTAAAATCGCCGAACCGCCGCGTCAACCCTGTTGCCTTGATAGCAAGATCACTCAAGGGGCATCTCCACTTGGACAGGTACGCCGGCTGGCAAGGTCTCGGCATCCGACAAATCGAACTCAGCCAGATAAACCAACCGCGCCCTGTCGTCTTCATTCAGCGCGTAGTAAGGAGTAAAGGCCGGCTCTGTCGCAATCCAGCGCAAAGTGCCTTCATAAGGCTCTGAAACGCCATCGACATACACCTTTGCCACGCTGCCGGGCTGCAATGCAACTCGGTATGGTTCAGGGACATACACTCTGGCATAAGGCTGGCTGTCAGCCAGAATGACGGCAACAACGGCGCTCATGGGCACTCGCTCGCCCAGATTATACGGCAGGCTGTCCAAAATACCGTCGCGAGTCGCCAAGACAGTGAGGTCATTGAAAATCCGCTGCTGCAGCGCCACATTGGCTGTTGCCGCTTCCAGTTCCGCCTGCGCCTGCTGAATGTCTTCAATTCTTTCGCCCCGGGTCAGCTTGGTAAAATTCTCCCGCGCCTCAGCCACTTGCGCCCGAGCACTGTCACGCTCAGCTTTTGCGGTATCCCGCTCGGCCACACTGATCAGTTTCTGCCGCACCAGGCTCTCTCTGCGCAGATAGGTTTTTTCAGCATCGGTCAAACGGGCATTCGCCTGTTCAAGCTGCGCCTTAGCCGCCGCAATATCTTCCACCCGCTCACCGTTAGTGAGCCGAAGCAGATAAGCCGCCGCTCTGGCCTGCTCGGCTTTAACCTGCGCCAGAGTAGCGGCCTGGCGGGTCGTGTCCAGCCTGACCAGCACCATTCCGGCTTTCACTGACTGGCCTTCGGCTACCGGCATGTCGCGGATGATTTCATTTGCCGTCGCCGTCAACGTAATACGATCGCGCTCCAGAGTGCCCAGTGCCAGAGAAGACGGACGACTGTCGCACCCAGCCAGTAACAAGAGTGTCAGCACCATAAATTGCAATGACCCAACAGATTTCATTTAGCGCCACTCCAAGACAGGCTGTAAGGTAAACCTAGTTAAGATAAGGTGAAATTCAATGTGTTAGCACAAGCATGCCGTAATTTCATACTCATTACTGCTGCATATTTCTCACTTCGCGACAGATGAGGAATATGCCCAACAGGCATTGATCATGGTCCAATACTGACGGCCAGCTCATCACTCCCCCTTGTACTGCCAACAAAAGCCATTAGAATGTCGCGCAATGAAATGCACTTCATTATCAAGTAAAAGTAAAATTTTTCTCTGACTTTTAAGGGAGTACCATGTCACTGTTGGGATATTTACGCTGGATAACCTTTTCTCTTTTCCTTTTCACCAGCCCCACAGCTTTTTCCACTACCATCACCGACAGTCTTGGGAACCCGTTTACCCTGGACGCACCACCCCAACGCATTATCACACTGGAGTATGCCTTCGCTGATGCACTGGCAGCTATTGATATCAGCCCCGTGGGGATTGCCGATGATAATGATCCGCTCAATCTGCATCCTGCGGTATTGGCGAAACTGGAGGGATGGGTATCAGTCGGTGGCAGAGCGACGCCCGCTCTTGAACAGATCGCGGCACTGAAACCGGATTTAATTATCGCCGATGTTAACCGGCATCAGGCGATTTATGCCGCGCTCAGCCAGATTGCCCCGACGGTACTGCTGGCATCCCGCGGTGAAACCTACCAGGAGAACCTTGACGTTGCCCTGAAGATTGGCGACATCGCAGGCCATCCTGATGTCATGCAGGCACGGCTCCTGCAACACAAAAATACTATGCAGGGTGCGGCGGACGCACTCAGCCGCTTTCACGGCAAGAGCGTGCTTTTCGCTGTGGCGTCCGAAAATGGCTTATACGCTTATTCCGGGGCCGCCTACCCTGGCGGCGTATTGAAAGCCCTCAAGCTAACGGTGCCCGAGAAAGTCGGCGAAGAAGACAGAGCACTGAGACAGCTGACTTTTGACGATATCGCAAGCATGGATCCCGACATTCTGCTATCCGGCAACATGGAACCTGGCAGTATTCTAGAACAGTGGCAGCAACGGCCTGCCTGGCAATCGCTGAAGGCCGTTTCCAGCGGGCAGCTCATCGGTGTCGACGGTAATCACTGGGCCAGCTGCCGGGGTATGCTGGCATCTGAAGCCATGGCAGACAACCTGCAGCAAGCCTTAACTATGACTCCAGAGCCACAATCCAACGTCTTACCAGTTGAGTGGGATCTCAGTATAGAGCCGGAATAATACATTCTCGTCCCAAGGCAGGATCGGCGCTTTACCCTGGACACGGTAAGGCGTCAGGTTATAGCGGGTGTATGACACCGAGACATTCATGCTGTTCATAACGGGATGGAGAATCGGGTAATGGATCGCCAGAAAGAGTTGGTTTTCCAGCCAGTTATCCTGATCTCGCCACTGCTGCCAGTAGCCTTCCCAGCTAAGTGTATTCTTTACAGAGCGCCGAAAAAACAGCTTCCAGGCTAATGCGTCACTGCTGCGTTTCAGTGCTTCCCGGCTATAGCCTCTGGTTTCTGGGACATCGTCATCGAACTCCAGCCCGTAGTAGCCGGCGCCAAGTGCCAGCCCGACAGCGTCAGCCTGGCGCTGATAATTCACTACAATTCCCAATTGTGCCTGCAGGGCTTCTTCCACGCTGAACACCGTATTCTGAAGCCAGCTGACACCCGTCTGCCAGCCAAGTGTTATGCCGGAATCATCCAGGTTAACCAAAGGTTGGGATAGCGAGCCGCCCGCCATAGTCCAGAAAGGGTCATGATCAGGATCCAGATGATCACTATCGTTATCATAATAAGCAATAATACTGGCTTGGCCAGCCAGACTGTCGGCATTGGAATAGAACAGGCCGAGGCCAAGATTCCCCCCTGGGGTATCCGAGTCTGCCTCGGGTACCCAGGTATCATGCCCCCCTATCGAGGTGGTTGTATGCCAAGCCGCATGAGTCGCAGGCGAAACAAAGCATACCGACACCAAGAGCAATCCAGCCAACTTAACTCTGACACGACACCCGATACCTGTCATTACAAGACTACACTCAACCCAGCTCATTACTGACAGCTTAGTTTGCTCTTGTTGACTGGGTAGTAATAAATGCACTATGTCCAACAGCCTGGACAATTATTAGACTAATGATCTGATTTCGTATTCCGTAGCATTATCGAAGATCTGAGAAATTGTAACAGCCAAGCAGATAAAATCATTGAATCACATTTCATCACTGAGCGAACCCACACCCCAACATTATTCTAAACATTGAGGTGCGGATACTCAGTCAATTATTGTTTAACCGCTGTCATCAGTGGTCGTTTCCACGAGCCATTGAGTACAACTTCCTCAGGTATATATAATCGTAAAACACCATAAAATGAATGATCTGGCGCGGGAAGCCAATTACTTTCCAAATTTTTACCGGGTGAATCCTTCTGAATGTAAAGTGTAACACTGCCATCTTCACCTTTAGTCAGATTTTCTAACATTGGAGAGTTGATCAAATAACGATTCAACTTATTTTCAACTAAAAACTTGTTTTCACCATCATACATAGTTAAAGACCAGAATGCCTTAGCTGGTGGTAAACTCCCTTTTTCAAATCGCAACTGATAGTTATTCTTACTTGCATCCAATGGCTTATTTTCTGAGTCAATAAAGTACCCTAAATACATGGCTTCATCTGCAGAATTACCAAATATTCCTAAAGCAGCACCAGAATATCGATATAAATACTGATTTTTTAATTGTTCTCGCGTACCAAAGAAATCTCCACTCGTTACTTTGTGATTATCGATATAATCTTTCTTAAAAGTAGCGAATTTTTTACGCCCATCATTCATACCATCCTGCAGAGCACTTAGCTGGTCTTGGCTGAGTTCACTTAATGAAAAGTCTTCATCTGTCCCAATACCAATTTTAGATAGTCTTTCTTTGATGTCTTTTTCACTCGATACTGTAGGAGCAAAATCCAGCATAAAATCTAAATAACTGAAGAATGCTGGTGTCGTAGACATATCACTTGTGAGTTTTGGCCACGCTATTCTAGGTTCTTTTTTAGGTTGAGCTTCGTTAAGGTAGTCACTTAACATTTCAACCTTATATTTTGATTGTATTTTTCGAACATTATCAATATCACTGTCATCGATTAACTGAGTTCGATAAAGAGCATAGACAATTTCAGATTCACTGCGAATGACTTTACTGACATTGCTCGGCTTTCCACCCTGCCAGTTTGGACCAGTGACCATATATACACCACCGTCATTACCTGTCGTACGAGTACCAAGGTAGGCAAAGTTTTGTGTGTAAATATCAATTAACTGCACAGAATAGTAACGTTCTGACTCCACTTTAGGCAGCGTTAAAACTATAGGCTCAGCGCGTAAATCCATCCAGACAAACGAGTAAGGGGTATCCGAATTCGGGGTAATAAAGGACGTATCCTTGGGAGTATAAACATCCGAGGTATTACCTATCTGGTTAAAGTCTGCTTTGAAGTTAGAATCGTTCTTATCTACAGCCTGAACATAAAGTGTCTTATACATTTCTACAACGGGATAGCCATAAATATACGCTTCCTCTGCAATTGCCCTGGCTTCTTTTAAATCTTTCGTAAACTCTGCATAGGCAGGTAAACTTGCTGTAAATATCGGTAGAGCCGCAATCAGAGAAAAACACTTTCGACTTAAAATCATCTTAATTCCTTCCTATAAAATATATTCATCATCACGGAATAATGTTAATTCACTACTTCAATATCATTTAACTTCCAGCTCTTGTCGAAATATGCCTCAGTCGGCGCATAAAGACGGAAATATGAAAACCAGTGACGACCTTTTATCGTCTGTATCCAGTTACTTTCAAACCCAGCGGGAGCTGCAGGACCGAAATACAGATCAATAGAACCATCCTGGTTTTCCTTCAACTCATTACGTGAAGATACATCCGATTTCTTTTGTTTATTATCAATCAGGGTTCTGGTATCGATATCATATAACGTCATAGACCAGAACTGTTTTGCTGGTGGGTTTGCTGGTACCGTCAGCTTATAATTCTTACCACCATCTAGCCACTGGCCTTTATCATCTGTATATGCACCAAGATATGTTTGTCCCAACCCAGGGGTGCTCGACATCATACCTTTTGTATTCGTAACGGCTTCATAGAACCAAGCACTTCTCTCCCACAGCTGATCGTAATTCCCAACTCTTTGTGATGGATCATCAATCTGTAAAACTTTATCCCATTGTCTGTCTGACCAATAACGTGCTTTGGGAAAACGCTTCGCAAAAGTATTTGCTTTTGCTATTAGCTCACCAATCTCCGCACCACTTTTGAGTGCTTTCAATTGAGATTCAGTCGGATTAAATGGCTTGTTTTTTTCAATGCCTAAGCTCGCTAACATTGCCATATAAAAACGGTCTCTCTCATTCACGGGTTCTTCCTGAATGATTTGATGAAGCCTTTCCCAGTAATGCATTCCTTTCGGTTGTGTTCCAGACCAGGCTTTACCCTTTGGCGTTAACAACTTAATTTCACTAGGGTTAGATTTCTTTGAATACGGGTAAATATTAAACGAAGATATTAATTTCTTTCCTTGTTCAGGATCCGGATCTAAGACTCTAAATCCGATTAGGTTATTCATTGTCTCAGACTGAACAACATAATAATCACTGCCGTCATCCGTAAACTCGTAACCCGGAGGCAGTAACAAATATTTCCCTCCATTCCCTTTATCTGGCCCTGTTTGCCCCATATCAACAACAGCACGTTGCCAGAAATCACCAATTCCACCAGCAGTCGGGCCTTTAGGCATATCAACTATCACTGGCCCCGTTTTATTGAGGTCAACGAAACTCAATAAATACGGAGTCGTCGCATTCGCTGTCAGTACACCGAGCTTATCTTCATAGCTATCGAGTAGCATTAAGTCGCCATTTTTGGCACCGAGCTTTTGTTGAAATTCATTTTTCCACTGAGCATAAGATACCAAAGGTAACGCCCATAAATAGGTTTGCGTTGCCTGCTGATAGTCTAACTCTTCGAATAGCTGATTGATTGACGATTTACTGGGTAAATCGCTGTTCATTTCAATTTTTCCAAATCGCGTTTCTAAACTTTGAACTGCTTCACTGCTATTTGCAGAAAACGACACTGAGGAAGTTAAAAGTAGCAGTAAGCATTTATCATTAAACATTTTCATGATTAAATCCTTTAAAAAACATGAACGTCTATAAATTCAGTATTTACAATAACAATTAAAACGTTAAGTTAAACCCGCCTAATGTTGTGAACTTTGGCTCACCGGCGCCACTGTGTGATACGGTCCATTGTGGTTCAATGTAAAAGTTCAATATCGTACTGTCCATTTTCCATACTTTCCCGGCACCTAAACCCACTGGGATATAATAATTTCCATTTTCAATATTAAAGCTCCAGATACCGGTAGATCGAACATACCAACCTTCAGGTAAGTTAAAAATACCGAAGGGTTGAAATGTTACCGAGCCTACATCTTCCCGATCATCATCGCCTGCAAACGATTGTTGCCATTGCAAAAGAGCACCAAGTAGCCGCTTCGGGGCTGGGTCAACAATGACTGCGGCCAAACCAGCTTGCCACTTACCAGTACCCAGCTCATCATCGCTTGCGGTCGGGGCTGTTATTAATGGCCCGGCGCCAATTTGCATTGAACCTGCTTTAAATAAGAAAATGTCAAATAAGTTAATATCACCCAGCCCCGTTGTGTAGTCGTCACTTGCATCAGGACGAGTACTCACAGGCACAGTCAGTCGAAATAACTGTGGCACAGCAACAAAATCATTAGGTAAAACTGGCAGTGTACCCCGCAACAAGAAATCATTCGTATATTTATCAGTGCCATAAATATCTGACGTGTAATAGTTTTGCGCATTGAGCCCTGGCGACGGGTTTAGAGGGTTGTTACTTTTATTTGCAACTTCAGCGTTATTGGAAAATGCCGAAAATGATGAAAAGATGAAGCCAAATAATCCGATTTTTTTTGTCACACTCAGCTTACTCATAAGTCGATCCTATTAAAACGATATACACTAAAAAATCAATGTTGCTGTACCCATAAAAGTATTATCACTTTCTAATCTATTCTTACTGCTAATTGAAGGAACCCAGCGCAAACTCAAGGATAGCGGCAGCTCCCCTTTTATTTTTGTATCATAAGTGGCTGTTGGTCCAACAACCCAATCGTAACCTTGAAAACCATTTAAACGATCAGCAATGGGGCCTGTATCATCACCCAATTGCTGAACCGTAGCCAAAACCAGTCCAAATCCGAAACTTTTATTCCATCGTTTTACAGCCAGCATATCTAGAGTAAATAAAGGTGCATTTTGGTAGTCTGTGTCTTTATTTCGTGTATAAAACTGAATGCCCGCTACTGCATCCAACTCAATGCTATACATTGGAATAATTTTGGTATAAGCGATTTGAGGAATAAAAGTCCAGGTGTTAAGGCTTGGATTGGCTATTCGTGAAACATCATATTCACCGGTTGGAGCCCATACATTAAAGCTAAGAGAAAGATGTTCAAACTCAGAAAAATGATAGCCTGCAATTATTGGCGAAAAGTATAAATCATATAAGTCTGATGCCTGCTGTTCTTCTTTACCTGATATCGTTCCCACTTCGTGGTAATTATTAACATCTGTCCATATATAAGGTAGGGTAAAACTTGAAGCAAAGTTCCATCCATCCACACTGCCATCCCATA
>NZ_JAGSOZ010000040.1:0-1939 GCF_019204055.1 Photobacterium sp. WH24
TGTTACACCCAAACTAACTCCGGACTTCCGGAAAAACGCCGAGGGAAAGGGGGCTCCGGTGCTATTCTTCTTTTGCTCTTTCGATTTCTTTGAGTCTTTTGTCGAACATCTCTTGTTCCATGTCATGCGCTCTTTCAGCATTACTCTTATGTAAAAGTGCAGCAATAACATGCTCTAAGGTCTGTTTATCTTCGTCCGTTAACTGCATGGCCATCTTAAGGTAGACCTTAATCTGCTCGTCCCTTTCTTGAATTTCTCTGCCAAACAGTGAATTGATCGATGTTCCTAATTTGTCTGCCAGTCTAGGGATTTGCTCTGCTTTCGGGGATGTCTTTCCATTCTCCCACTTTGAGTATGTGACCGTTGATACGCCCATGCTTTCAGCCATCTGCTCAATAGTAAAATTTCTTTTTACTCTCCATCGCTTTATTTCATCTTGAAACATAGCTAACACGCTCTCTGGTAAGTTTTCTTTATAGTAACCCATACTTTTCTTTACCTTCTTTCGACATTAAGTTATCTTATCTTACAACATAAAGAAAAATTGTATTGACAGGTTTTTAGGACGCCATGGAAATGTGGTTTATCGACAAGCTCAACATGCAACAAGTTCACCTTAATGGTGGGCTGCCTGTTGTTGGTAAAGAGCTATTTTGGAAAGTCGATGCCGCTACTGGTGAGTCAACCCAGCCATCACCTACACCTTTTCGCCTGGAAGGAAGTTTCAGCAGTTTAATCACTGTGCGCTGTGACGGGTTCAAGGTTAGTGTAGAAGGGAACCCGTCTCGCTGGATGCGAATGGATAATCTTTTTGGTTTCACAACTATCGATGAATGCGTCGCTGTCTATAACAAGATTTTGAATCAATGTGGTTTACCTTCATTCTCAAAATCTACGAAGGTTTTCTTCCGCCAAAATGATGAGTCAAAGAGAGCCACCTTAGAAACAGATGGTGCCTTTATCAAACATATTGATTTTACGAGAAACTTAACCGTTGGTGCTGGAAACGAAGTTTCATATCTGCGTGCGTTATCAAGTCAAACTATAGGTCGTTCGAAAGTTGGGTACCTTTATCCCAATCAACAAACTGTCGATTGGAATAAGGGATCAACTTACCGTTATGACAAAATTTATATCAAGTCATTTGATCTTGAAAAGCATCGAGACAAACGTATTTCTACTTGCTCAGAGAAGGTAGATGTAGATTACTACGATCAGTTAATTAATTTTTGTAACTCTAGCGGCGTAATTCGAGAGGAACACAGCTTTAAACGTCCTTTTCTTCGCCGTAAAAATCTTTGCTTCTATGGACTGGTCACTGAGAAAGACTTTGAACCTTATTTGCAAGATCTGGAGAAAGCGATGAAAAGACTAGAAGTCACTCATACAGAATATGAAACAGTATCAGATCAACTTATAGGTGAGGGCGTATGTAAATCACGTCAGTCAGCAAATGCTACACAAAGTGTTTATTTACAATGGCTTCATGGTCAGAAAATAAAACGTAATAGTCAATATTATGTACATCGTAGTAGGTTGTTAGAAATTGGTGTTGATATCGCTGTCGATTTTGATGTCACTCGATTACCAATACAGATTCGTCGTCAGGAAGTTATTGATGTAAAACCACTACAGGTACCAGATTGGTATCGCCAACCACAAATTGAAGAATTACCACAAGTTGTAGGGCTTGACATTCCAATTATCGCGTCCAATCACGAATTAGAAAATGTGCTCCCATTTGTCCATTCGGTTTTCAATCGAAACATTCAAGGAGCTAAACCACTTCAATCAGATAAAGGGCAATCAACATGAAAGTAAAGTTTATTGGCGCTACACGTCGTACAGGAAAATCAAATAAAACAGGGAATAATTATGATATGTGCCGTTTAACATATGCAATCCCTGTTCAAGCAAGCTCTAAGCCAGACAATATCTT
>NZ_JAGSOZ010000041.1:0-1748 GCF_019204055.1 Photobacterium sp. WH24
CTCAGTAAAACCTTTTTGATATGTGGTAAGAAATGACGTTCTGCCCGGTGGCGGTTCATTATGCATGAACGAATGTAATGCGCCTGAGCAAATGAAGTGCTCATATTTGAGCTTTTTGCCACAAATGTCAAACCCTACGTTACAGAAAATGAGGGTGAATCTGGCCCGAATCGGTACAGTCCCTGATGGCAGGAAAAGCGGGATAATTCGTTGTGTTTTGCGTGGTTCGATAGTGATGACGCTGATGGAAATATAAAAATATGATATCAATCAGTGTGATATCTGTTTGTGCTAAATGCCAGTGTGATTTCTGCGTGTCATTATAGAACGGAGGAGGTGTTAACAGCGCGTTTGCAGAAGCAGTGACCATCTCAGGAGTGAACAAAAAGAAGATTAGTGTAATTTTGTTCACCCGTTGAGAATATAAGCAGTGACTGGTTGAACCCGTATGTCGCTGTAGCTGCCATTTGTGCTTATGAGTCAGACATGTTCAGCAAGGCCATCGCACAACTTGCGCTGGTTGCCAGTACATCTATCACGCCAGTTCTTAACGCGCCCAGAATCGCCAGCGCCTTCCGGCTCTCACTGGCCATAGCAATCACATTCGGGATACGATGCAAATCTGACATTTCCAGTCCGACAACCCGGCCACGCATCAGTGTTCCCGCCTGTTGTCCATCCAGGCGGAAGAAGTCAAAGCCGCCGATATCGCCGACAATGCCGTCATTGAGTCTGGCTTCAACAAACTCTTTCGCCGTGAAACATCCCAGTTTTACCATATGGCTGTTTTCATCCATATCGCCAATACCGACTAAGGCAAACTCCGCTTTTCGGGCCTGATTGAGGGTTTCGCTGACATTGGGATGAGTGATAAACACCTGCTGGGTGACTTCACTGTCGACATAGGCTGGTGCGTATAAGGTTTCGCTGGTGCCGCCAAATTTTTTGGCCAGACGGCGGCAGATATGATCCGCATTAATGGTGTCGCCGCTGCGGTGTGTTCCGCCGATAGCGCAAACAAAACGCGCGTTGCGATGGGAAACAATACCGGGATGATCGGCGACAGCAGCAACATTTTGCCCCTGACCCACCGCGACAACGACATCATCTCTCAAATAACCGTCCAGATAGGCCGATACCAGGGTAGAGACTTGCATTCGTTGCTCTTGTGCACTGGGTTGATCCAGTGCAATCAAGGCTCGTTTCAGGTTAAACCTGTCCATCAAACGCTGTTCAAGCTGGGCGCTGTGGATCGGATGGAACTTAACGGTAATTTCCACTATCCCTTCTTCCCGCGCTTTTCTGAGCAGACGGCTGACTTTAGGGCGGCTGATACCGAATTTTTTCGAGATTTCTTCCTGCGTTGCACTTTGCTGGTAATACAAAATGGCAATTTCAGTCAACAGGTCTGTATCTTCCAGCTGATGGTCAAAAGAAGCGGTAGGCGGTGAAGTGGTCATAGCGGTGTTCCATACACAGATGTGGCGTCAGTGTAATGGATTCAAAAGCGCTTAACAAATGTTAGCCGTCATGCACTTTGTTCAGCGTTTTCATTGCCGCATTGATTTGCCGGCCTTCTTCTCACTGGGTTTGAGGAAAGAGAACAGGTGATGATCGGGGTGATAAAAAAGGCCTGACATGAATGCCAGACCTTTGAATCATGGAACCACTGTCATGGTGGCGATGATTGTTTCGGTTCGGTTTACAGCAGCTCTTTCGCTGTGCTGACCACGTTTTCAGTGGTGAAG
>NZ_JAGSOZ010000042.1:0-1745 GCF_019204055.1 Photobacterium sp. WH24
AGGGTTGGGCGTGGGTCGGCTTTTGCCGCTTCGATAGCCGCGTTGATGGCGGCCGCATCGTGGCCGTCAACCGCAGGGATCACGTGCCAGCCGTACGCTTCAAAACGTTTTGGCGTATCGTCGGAGAACCAGCCTTCCACGTGACCGTCAATCGAGATGCCGTTGTCATCCCAGAAGGCGATCAGCTTGCCCAGGCCCAGCGTCCCGGCCAGCGAGCAGGCTTCGTGAGAAATACCTTCCATCAGGCAGCCGTCGCCCAGGAATGCATAGGTGTAGTGGTCAACCACATCGTGGCCGTCGCGGTTAAACTGTGCGGCCAGTGACTTCTCAGCAATCGCCATACCTACAGCATTGGTGATGCCCTGACCCAGCGGGCCTGTGGTGGTTTCGATGCCCGGCGCGTAGCCGTACTCAGGGTGACCCGGTGTTTTCGAGTGCAGCTGACGGAAGTTTTTCAGATCGTCAATTGCCAGCTCGTAGCCGCTCAGGTGCAGCAGGGAGTAAATCAGCATAGAGCCGTGGCCGTTGGACAGCACGAAGCGGTCACGGTCAGCCCAGTTCGGGTTTTGCGGGTTGTGATTGAGGTGGTCGCGCCACAGCACTTCCGCGATGTCCGCCATCCCCATCGGGGCGCCCGGGTGGCCGGAGTTGGCCTGTTGTACACCGTCCATACTCAGGGCACGGATAGCATTCGCTAATACTTTACGATCCATAATAAATTCTTCTTACTCAATACAGGTTGGTCATAAAACGAGTGAGAGCAGCTCAGTTGCTGCTCTCAAATAGAAACGGGATTACAGACGCGCTTCGATCATGGTTTCCAGCTTACCCTGGTCGATCGCGAAGTTACGGATACCTTCCGCCAGCTTCTCAATCGCCATAGGATCCTGGTTGTGATCCCACAGGAATTCCGCGTGGGTCATAGGCGCCGGACGCACTTCAGAAGCCACATCAGCAGAGAGTTTCTGCACCACTTCGCCTTGTGCTTCAGACAGCTCCTGCAGCAGCTGCGGGCTGATGGTCAGGCGGTCACAGCCGGCCAGCTCCAGGATTTCGCCGGTGTTACGGAAGCTTGCGCCCATCACAACGGTGTTGTAGCCAAGGGCTTTGTAATAGTTGTAGATTGCCGTTACCGACAGCACGCCCGGATCTTCAGACGCTTCGAAGTCACGGCCTTCTTTGGCTTTGTACCAGTCCATGATGCGGCCAACGAAAGGCGAAATCAGGAACACACCGGCTTCGGCACAGGCGCGGGCCTGAGCAAAAGAGAACAGCAGAGTCAGGTTACAGTTGATGCCTTCTTTTTCCAGGATTTCCGCTGCGCGGATCCCTTCCCAGGTCGACGCCAGTTTGATCAGGATGCGGTCGTTGCTGATGCCGGCATCGTTATACATTTTGATCAGCTTGCGGGCTTTGGCCACGCTGGCGTCGGTGTCGTAAGACAGGCGGGCGTCCACTTCAGTGGAGATACGGCCCGGCACCACGTTGAGGATTTCTTTACCGATGTTCACCGCCAGCTTGTCACCGGCGTCTTCGATTTGCTGTGCTTTATCGCTGCTCTGCGCTTTGGCATAAGCAATCGCATCGTCGATGAGCGGTGCGTACTGTTCAATCTCTGCGGCTTTCAGGATCAGGGAAGGGTTGGTGGTGGCATCTTGCGGTTGGTACTTCTTAATCGCTTCGATGTCGCCGGTATCGGCAACAACAGTAGTAAGTGCGCGCAGCTGTTCCAGTTTGGTGCTCAT
>NZ_JAGSOZ010000043.1:0-1617 GCF_019204055.1 Photobacterium sp. WH24
GCAATCTGTGTGGACACTGCATCAACGACACAGTCTTTAGGTAAGGAGGTGATCCAGCCCCAGGTTCCCCTAGGGCTACCTTGTTACGACTTCACCCCAGTCATGAACCACACCGTGGTAAACGCCCTCCCGAAGGTTAAGCTATCTACTTCTGGTGCAGCCCACTCCCATGGTGTGACGGGCGGTGTGTACAAGGCCCGGGAACGTATTCACCGTGGCATTCTGATCCACGATTACTAGCGATTCCGACTTCATGGAGTCGAGTTGCAGACTCCAATCCGGACTACGACGTACTTTGTGGGATTCGCTCACTATCGCTAGCTCGCCGCCCTCTGTATACGCCATTGTAGCACGTGTGTAGCCCTACTCGTAAGGGCCATGATGACTTGACGTCGTCCCCACCTTCCTCCGGTTTATCACCGGCAGTCTCCCTGGAGTTCCCACCCGAAGTGCTGGCAAACAAGGATAAGGGTTGCGCTCGTTGCGGGACTTAACCCAACATTTCACAACACGAGCTGACGACAGCCATGCAGCACCTGTCTCAGCGTTCCCGAAGGCACTCCTCTATCTCTAAAGGATTCGCTGGATGTCAAGAGTAGGTAAGGTTCTTCGCGTTGCATCGAATTAAACCACATGCTCCACCGCTTGTGCGGGCCCCCGTCAATTCATTTGAGTTTTAATCTTGCGACCGTACTCCCCAGGCGGTCTACTTAACGCGTTAGCTCCGAAAGCCAGTGTTCAAGACACCAACCTCCAAGTAGACATCGTTTACGGCGTGGACTACCAGGGTATCTAATCCTGTTTGCTCCCCACGCTTTCGCATCTGAGCGTCAGTCTTTGTCCAGGGGGCCGCCTTCGCCACCGGTATTCCTTCAGATCTCTACGCATTTCACCGCTACACCTGAAATTCTACCCCCCTCTACAAGACTCTAGCCTGCCAGTTCCAAATGCGATTCCGAGGTTGAGCCCCGGGCTTTCACATCTGGCTTAACACGCCGCCTGCATGCGCTTTACGCCCAGTAATTCCGATTAACGCTCGCACCCTCCGTATTACCGCGGCTGCTGGCACGGAGTTAGCCGGTGCTTCTTCTGCAGCTAACGTCAAAGATGGTATCTATTAAACACCAACTCTTCCTCACTGCTGAAAGTGCTTTACAACCCGAAGGCCTTCTTCACACACGCGGCATGGCTGCATCAGGGTGTCCCCCATTGTGCAATATTCCCCACTGCTGCCTCCCGTAGGAGTCTGGACCGTGTCTCAGTTCCAGTGTGGCTGATCATCCTCTCAGACCAGCTAGGGATCGTCGCCTAGGTGAGCCGTTACCCCACCTACTAGCTAATCCCACCTGGGCCAATCTTAGCGCGCGAGGCCCGAAGGTCCCCCGCTTTGCTCCGTAGAGATTATGCGGTATTAGCCATCGTTTCCAATGGTTATCCCCCACACTAAGGCATGTTCCCAGGCATTACTCACCCGTCCGCCGCTCGCCGCCCAACAAATCGCCCGAAGGGTCAATGTTGTCGCTGCCGCTCGACTTGCATGTGTTAGGCCTGCCGCCAGCGTTCAATCTGAGCCATGATCAAACTCTTCAATTAAAGTTTTGTTGCCTTCCCGAAGGA
>NZ_JAGSOZ010000044.1:0-1503 GCF_019204055.1 Photobacterium sp. WH24
AAGATTTTTTAAGTCTGTCATTTCAAGTGGGTTGTTTGATATTTTTTTCAGGTCATGATTACATTCTGTGTTTATCTAAAATATCATCTGTGCTCGATGCTCCTACAGTTAACAGTAATCCCGATAAAGTGCCCTGGTGTGACATGCAGCGCAAATTCACTCAAGGTGTTGATATAACTATGCATAAAGTGAAAATGCCAGCCTGTCCGATCTGTTTCTCTACTTGCACAACCAGTAGAATATCTGCAGTTTTCTATAATTTTGGATGGCTGCATGTCTGTTGAAATTGATAAACCCAGAAAATTTGTTCGCGCAGGATACGCGGCGATTGAGGATTACTCTTCTAAGCTTGAACCTGCAACCGACAAAGTCAAAGAACCACCCCCGCCTGAACCTGGTAGCGAAGTTAATATCAAACTCTATTGTACTGAGGTTGAATTGAAGTCCCTTCAAACTGGCGTATGGCAGCTTGGTGCCACTGATAAAGAAAAGTCAGTCTCCAACTGGAAAACAACCCAAACACCGGAAGGTGATAGCCTTTTGAGCATGCTTTGTTTTGAACGTGAAGCCAAAACCTTGCATCACGATCTGTTTTTGAATTGTGGCCAATCAACTTCCTATGAGGTGAAATCGAACGCCAAAGGTAGCAATCAGGCGAACGCTGAGTTCCTTCCCGTGAAATTTGCCATACAAATCGGTGAAAACCGACTGGGTTGGGCAACATCCGGCTATTTTTATCACTTTATCGATAGTCAGTTAGTTCGTGAATACAAAGTTGTCGGCAAGGGAAGCTGGACGTGTCAAGCGACACGTTCAGATAAGGTTCACTTAACTGACGAACTGGTCTCTGAACACCATCAAGGCAGTTTTCTGCTGCCCTATCGAATTGAAGGGGCAATACTTTCAGAGCAGCATATTCTTTATCGTGAAGTGAAGCTCACAGCTGACGAGTTGGCAAATGCTGATAGTGCTTGGCTCAGCGAAAATGCCATGAAGCTGAATTTAGAAAGTATCATCGGCATTCGTTACAATGAGCTGCTTTATCGTGAGCCTGAACAGAAAGATGCATCGCCGGTTGAGCGCCCGAAAGTCAGTCATAGTGTGCAAATTAACCCAACCACTGGTGAGCGGGAAACCTGGCCGGAAATTGCAAGTCAATATGGCCTGAGTGCTAAAGATTTGTTGGATTTAAATCCGGCATATCATGATGATCCAATGCGATTGAAAGCAGGGGATAATCTGCAAGTAAGTAAGGCAGCTGTTCATGAGCCTGTAGAAAGCTCAGAAACACCATCACCGATTGTAAATCTTTCCGATGTGCATGCTTTCGGTGATGTTTGGGGGCGATACAATCAGAGAGAGTTTGGCGATAAAGCAATCAACATTTTCCCTAGTTCAAGTATTGAAGATCATGTTCCGATCCTGAACGTGTGTCAGGTTGATGTTCCAGTTCCTTTTTCTTTGGGGTGGATGCAAATTGAACAAACTCAGAATCAGGCACAG
>NZ_JAGSOZ010000045.1:0-1476 GCF_019204055.1 Photobacterium sp. WH24
ATGTCCCCACATGGTCTCCGTTCCCCCAAAGATTTTCTTCGCCAGTAGTTCATAACAGTTAATTGGATCAAACTCCTGATACTGGCCGTTCTGCCCCTGCTCGTTACTGACGTAATTGGGATGAATTTCGGCGCTCAGGTATTTAAAGCCTTCTTTGGTGACTTTGCTGATGCCGAGTTCGTACCACTCCACCTCTGCACGTAATCGACCGCGGTCGGTAAACAGGCGACGCACCACCACCCCGTCACCGTTTTCAGGCTGGTGCGCAATGTCGATATTGATTTCATGGCCATAGACGTTCTCTTTGAAGTTTTTGACCAGGGCATCGAACATTTGCTGGGTCAGTTCGAATTCGCCGTAACGCGGATCGTAAAATTTGCCGGTTCGGGTAATAGCGACAACACTGCGTTTACTGATGCTGTGGGTATCCACCTTCACAGCATCCGACAGGAGATGAGTGGCCCCGCTGGCCGGTGCTGCATGAGTGCCAGCACAACAATGGCGGAAAGGAAGGATTGTTTGCTCATGTCTCTGCCCTAAAACGGAAAAAGCCCCAGAGGGTAAACTGAGGGGCTCGGTCGCCATCAATGTGGGGAGAGTGGCAGAGGATTGGAAGCGATGGGAGGGGATAAGACAATTAAAATCGTGCTTACATTTAGGATATAGCTGATTTACAGACCATTTTAGATATTTTATCATCAAGAATTATTCAACATGATGAGCATTCTTATGATAAATGATAATCCTGCATCTCGTCTTCTAGTTATACTTCAGGAAGGTAAAAAAGTTAAAATCGATGCGAATACCACAGTGACATGGAAACAACTACTCAGAGTGCCTCCACATGGTTTGCACTCAGATTCTAAGCTCATGGCTAAATTAGGCCAATTTATGTTGCTTCCACACGAAGTTCAAAAACTAATAGGTCAATTCTATCCAGAACAAAGTCAAGATTTAAAATACTGCATCAGTCGAATTCAAACAGCTCTAACTGAGCAAAATTTAAAGGGAAATTGGCATTCCTTTATTTCTCATATCGATGACCACACGATCAGTACTCTATCTATGTCTTCGGTGCTTTTAGATCATAAACTCGAAACAAAGTTAATAAAATCAGATGAACTAGATAGCCTAAAAGAAAAAATATCGAATGTATTAAGTGAAACCATTAAGGCCGAATTACCAGAAGAGTTTAAAAAATTCATTACTCACTATTTAAAAAAAATATTATCGAGTATTGATGACTATTTCATTTCAGGTGCAGTACCTATTCTCGATGCCTTAGAAGCTACTCTTGGGCATGCTGTACTTGATCCTTCATTTAAAGAGACTCTAACAAAAACACCTATCGGTGGAAAAATCAGAACAGTATTGGGTGATGTTGCAAATATCGTTACAGTTGCTGCGGCAGCATCTGGAGCTGTTACTTATCTGAGCACATCTGGTTTCCCACTTTTAGCATCTTGATCAATTAAT
>NZ_JAGSOZ010000046.1:0-1352 GCF_019204055.1 Photobacterium sp. WH24
CATAGACAGGACCTTAAGCATTAAGCTTTTCATAAATTCCATCTAAGGTTCTGTCTTTCTTGGATTTTCTCTGAGCTGCTTTGCGAGCATTCATTGATATATATACCATAGCCCATTCCAGTCGCCCTGATATTTCAGACCTTGCTTGGTGCATCAAGCTTTCCAATATTGGCAGTAGCCAAACATCAACATTTTTTGCCGCTTTAAATACAGATACTGACGGCAGGCTGGTTATGGCGATACTTCGCCGAACAATCAGCGCTAGCAAACTGGCCCATATCAGCCCCTCAGCAATGGCTTTTTGTGCCGTTACAAAACGACGCCAATTCGTATGCGACTTTAACTCCTTGAATAGCAACTCAATTTGCCACCGGCACCGATAGAGCGCCATGATATCGTCTGCTGAAAATTGTGATGTCGGCAAGTTTGTCAACCACAGACAAAAACGCTTTTCTTCAGCGAACCATCGACGCACCACCCGGAACTCATACTTTCCTCGCTTGCATCTCAGGTCAAGAACTTCGGAGCGGTTAGTTTTTCGGCTAATATCCTTGAGTTTCATATCTATTAATCTTGGTAATCGCCGACCATTGCCATTGTGGGCATTAACAATCGTTGGGTTAAGTGATTTACCGCCACGGACGATAAAATGGCCGTTATGACGAGAAAGTTGCTCGAAATAGCTAAAATCCACATAGCCAGCATCGGCTAAAAGCAATTTTTTCTCTATGTTGCCAGGTGTGGGCAAGTACGTCCGCTCAGATGCTGTATCTGCCGTTACTGTCATCGTTTTTGGTGACTGGTCAAACAGCGACATGGTCATATGACATTCAATCGCAGCCGGATAGTTTTTGAAACGGCTTGGAAAAACCTCACGAAGTCCGTCGTGAACTCGAAAAGAACTGCCATCCTGCAGAATAACATCGTCGAAATGAGATAACTTTGCTGGCATTGAACGGGAACTCTTCTGGAGTAGCTGAACTGTTGCAAATTTGACCAGCTCTTTCATAAAGTCGGCAAAACTATCTTTTCGCAACTGGTTATGAAAAGGCTTATAAGCCACATTTTGCTTTTCACTCAGACACATCCCGTTGAACTGGCGATGAAGATCGGCAATGGCGTGGCAGTTGCCCTTGCTCAAAGCCGCGAGAAGGCTGAGTACCAATTGTTGAGGCTGAATTGCTCTGGCCCGCTGAGTAAAACCACACTTTCTTGCAGTTTTTTCGAGGAAACTGGCATCGAAGAATTGCATCAGTTGCTTCTTTAAAGAGATAATCGTCATCGGCTTCACGGTTGATTCTGGTTGTTTGTTTGGCGACGATTATCAGATCATAAGTGAAGCCTTTTTTCTA
>NZ_JAGSOZ010000047.1:0-1301 GCF_019204055.1 Photobacterium sp. WH24
CTGTCTCTTGATCACATTTCCTGCTCAAGAGACAAGGCAAGGTGATATCCCTCAAGGATGGTTTGTAATCTAAACCATCCTTCCCATAACCGCTCCCAGCCAACAATCCCGGTTCGTTTGCTGTCATTCCAGCCTGCCAATCGGCCTAAACTTAGGTATGCCCAATGCATACTTGGGACTTGCTTGGGTGGTTTGTTTTTCTCAGTCTTTAGCCATAAAAGCTTCCAGGCCAATGGGCTTAACAGGCTTTCGCAGGATAGATTTTTTGCCTGCTCAGCCTGACGCCCGTAGCAGCGCAGCTGCTGAATGCGCGTGGCGATGAAGGCCAGCAGGACAATCATTCGCTCCAGATTATCTTTGCTTTGCATCCTTAAGTTTTCTACCTGTGTCCCCCCTGTTTTCCAGGATTTATGGAAGTCTTCAATGAGCCAACGACGTTCGTAGCACTCGAGAATATGCTGCGCCTGCCGGGCTGTTGTGACGACCTCATTGGTCAACAGGTGCCAACAGAGGCCATCTGCGGTGTCTTTTTCCTGACAGCCCACATAAAACATCGGCACCGGCTGTCCGGTTTTATTGGCTGGAACCTGTACCGTGACGGCTGCAAAGCGGATATCACAGCGGGCTGCTCTGGCTTTGCGGCCGCCTTTTTGCTGAACCTGTACTACCCGTTCGCCGGCACTGTGCAGCGTCTCGCTGAACGCATAGAGTTTGTTCTGGTCTTCTTCAATACATCGGCTTTGCATTGAGCGCACAATGAATCGTTGTTGGGTATCGGTTTTATAACGCAGGTATTCGATGATATCGGCTTCACGGTCACAGACCGAAATGACCTTAGACATCTGTGGCCCCAGTCGTGTGGCCATCGCTTGTGACGCTCGCTGCCACTTGTAACTTTCTTTCTCTTCATAGGCGCGTTTTGCGCGTTGTTTTTTCTGACCATGCGCCTCGCGGTCACGCGCCCAGCGGTGCTGTTCAATAAGCCCAACCACCTGCTGCGCACCTGGCGCAAACAATATAACCGAATGCGCTTCAAGGCCGCTGGAGTTTTTGTGCGAAGTGGTGTGACCAAGTTCATCTGCGACGCTTTGGTGCGAGAACGCCAAAGACGTGGTGTCTTCTAAAGCCAATAAACAGTCAAATGCTTCGCAGGCGTGGACTGTTGAAGCAAAGCCAGCCTCAGCAATCGCTGCCGGGCTGATATGCTCGTTACGAACAAAGCGATAAGCAGCTTCGATGTCTGCACTGGATGAAAGAGATTGCACGATAGATTGTCCTGTATGGGCAGCGAGTTGCGCTGC
>NZ_JAGSOZ010000048.1:0-1258 GCF_019204055.1 Photobacterium sp. WH24
TGTAGTGGTCAAGTAAAACTGGCCACAGTTTTAGAGTCATTCCAGAATAACCGTTCTGACTCATTTGGCGTCAGACCACCGTTATATTGATGTGGCCTGATCTCGCTGTAATATTCCGTGATGTACTGTGTGATTGAACGCTGCGCCTGGGCAAAATTCTCATATCCTATTGATGGCACCCATTCTGTTTTTAAACTTCGGAAGAATCGCTCCATCGGGCTGTTATCCCAACAATTTCCTCGGCGGCTCATGCTTTGCTCAATCTGATATCGCCAGAGAAGTTGCCGAAATTTCAGACTGGTGTAATGCGAGCCTTGATCACTATGGAACATCACATTTTTCGGCTTCCCTCTTGCCTCAAAAGCTATTGATAGCGCTTTACCCGTTAAGTTGGTATCCGGCGATAAAGACATTGCCCAACCGACGGGTTTTCTTGCAAAGAGATCGATAACCACGGCTAAATAAGCCCAGCGCGTTCCAACCCAAATATACGTGACATCACCGCACCAGACTTGGTTCGGCTCCGTCACGACGAACTGGCGGTCTAATTTATTAGCGACTTCAACATGTTCTTGAGTCGCTTTCTTGTAAGCATGCTTAGGCAGCTGACAGCTCACTAAGCCAAGCTTTTTCATCAACTTACTAGCACGATAACGGCTCAGTGGTATTCCTTTTGTCGTCACTATCTCTGCGATAGTTCGAGCTCCCGCAGAGCCATTACTGATGCGGTACGCGGCTTTAACTTCGCTACATAACTCGACGAAATCAGAATTAATCGCCTTGGGGCGGCCAGACCAATATTTGTAACTGCTTCGATGAATGCTGAACACATCACAAAGTGTAGAAACACTGTGGCTCTGCTTGAGTTTCTCGACTAGCGAGAATTGTTCAGCGAGTCGGACATCAAGAGAGCTGTAGCCTTTTTTAATATTTCATTATGTTCTTCGAGGCGAGCCAATTTCTTCTTTAACTCACGGATCTCGATTTGTTCTGGCGTCATCGGAGAAGCTTTAGGTGAAACGCCTTGCCGCTCTTCTTTGAGTTGGCGAACCCACTTATCCATGGTGGATTTACCGACATTCATTGCCTTGGCTGCTTCAGCTACCGAGTAGCCCTGGTCAAGAATCAACTGCGCGGCTTCAAGTTTAAACTCGGGGCTAAATGTTCTTCTGCTAGGTTTTGTCATTGTGTCACCTGTTAACTTCTGAGGTGATGATATCACCTCTAATCAGGTGGCCAAATTAACTATGCCACTACA
>NZ_JAGSOZ010000049.1:0-1121 GCF_019204055.1 Photobacterium sp. WH24
GAGGGTGTTCATAGTTCTGTGTCAGCATAAGTCACAGATCCACATATTGATCAACCCTGTTCGGGAAGTGG
Organism: Photobacterium sp. WH24; assembly: GCF_019204055.1. NCBI lineage: Bacteria > Pseudomonadati > Pseudomonadota > Gammaproteobacteria > Vibrionales > Vibrionaceae > Photobacterium > Photobacterium sp. WH24. The sequence continues at coordinate 72 of NZ_JAGSOZ010000049.1, forward strand.
AGGCTCAACTGGGATAACGTCAGATTCCAGTTCTGTACCGGGTGCGTCCACTTCTCGGAAGCCTTCAACATCCCCGCATAGAGCAGCTTCAGCAAGCTGGTTTCGTTGGCGAAGCCACCCTTGGTTTTGGTCAGCTTGCGGAACTGACGGTGCACCGCCTCAACCGCATTGGTGGTGTAGATAGCCCGCCGGATCTGCTCGGGATACTTGAAGTATACCGACAGATTGTCCCACTTGCTGCGCCAGGATTTGATGACCAAGGGGTACTGCTTACCCCATTTTGCTTCCAGCTCGTCCAGCGCTTGCTCAGCAGCATTCTGTGTGGCGGCCTTGTAGACACACTTGAGATCCGCCATGAAGGCCTTCTGGTTCTTACTCGCAACGTACTTCATGGAGTTGCGGATCTGGTGAATGACGCAGATCTGCACCTCTGTCTCAGGGTAGATGGTTTCAATCGCTTCTGGGAAGCCTTTCAAACCGTCTACCGAGGCGATCAGGATGTCCTTAACGCCGCGGTTCTGCAGGTCGGTCAGCACGCTGAGCCAGTAATGTGCGCCTTCATTCTCGGACAAGTACAGCCCCAGCAGCTCTTTTTTACCCTCAACGGTCAGGCCCAGAATCGTGTAGACGGCTTTGGATATGAAGCGACCGTTCTCTTTGATTTTATAGTGAATTGCATCCAGCCAGACGAAGGGGTAGAGCGGCTCCAGATCCCGCTCTTGCCATGCTCTGAGTTCAGGTACCAAACGGTCGGTGATGGTGTTGATAGTGCCGTTGGAGATACTCATGCCGTACAGATCTAAGATGTGTTCTCGGATGTTCTGATAGCTGTTACCAAGTGCGAACAGAGAGAGGATCTTCCCCTCCATCTCATCTGTCAGGCGGGTCTGATACTTCTTGACGGTCTGAGGTTCGAACGTGCCATTACGGTCTCTCGGCGTTTCCAGTTCAAATTCACCTGACGATGTTTTAACCGTCTTTCTGGAGGTGCCATTCTTGCGGTTGGCAGAAGTTTCATTCGTCAGATGCTCGTCCAGCTCAGCTCCCAAT